>CANJNU010000163.1 GCA_947475645.1 Bacteriovoracaceae bacterium
ATCACATAATAGCGAAACAAGAACTTCTTGTACTGCCGGCGCATGTCGTAGTTGAGGTACGAAATCTGGTTCAGAAGTCGAGCTTGAGTAGCTGCGCCCGCGTAGGCAGCCAGGTCGGCTGCGTTCTGTAAATTGATCTTCGCATTGACCAGCATTCCGGTATTCACCACGAAGGCGAAAAACAGAATAAACGTCATGGTCATCATGCCGATCATGATCGAGGCCTGGCCTCTCTTGTTTTTGATGTGGCGCACGAGAAAATTGTGTCAAAACCGGCGGCGATTGTAAAAGAAGGAATGAAAAATAGAACAATAAACGCAGCATGTCATTCTTTAGAAGTGGCGTTCGACCGTTCTGGTCATTATAAAGGGTGAAATGGCCATTCACAGTGAGCTTCCCGTTCTGAATTCGCCCGACTCGCCCGCGCACGATTCGCATGAACCGGCCCCCGCGCTCGCAGCCAAGGATCGTCCGTTGGCGCGCCCGATGTCGCCGTCGAAAGCCGCACAAGTTTTAGCCTCGAAAAAACCCGAGTGGTTAAAGATCCGTCCTCCCGGCGGAGAGAACTACACGCGTATTAAAGGAATGTTGCGCGAAAGAAATCTTCATACTGTATGCGAAGAGGCACGCTGCCCGAACGTGTCGGAGTGCTGGGCCAGCGGTACAGCAACGTTTATGTTGGGAAGTGACATCTGCACGCGAGCCTGCCGGTTTTGCGCGATTAAAACGTCGAGAACTCCGCCGCCACTCGATCCCCAAGAGCCACTTCACATTGCCGAAAGCGTGGTTGCACTCGGACTGAAGTACGTGGTTTTAACCTCTGTAGATCGCGATGATTTAGAAGATGGGGGTGCAAATCACTTTGCTGCAACCATTCGCGAAATTAAGCGCTTAAGCGCGAGTCAAAAAACGCCGATCTTGGTCGAGGCGCTGGTTCCAGATTGGCGTGGCGACATGCGTGGCGTTGAAATTTTGGTCGACTCGGGCGTCGACGTTTACGCACATAATATCGAAACAGTGAAGAGTTTACAGTTCCGAGTACGCGACCCTCGCGCAGGCTATGAACAGTCGCTTCAGACTTTGAAGTACGCAAAAGATTACGCCGTTTCTCGCGGCTTAAAAGTCGCGACTAAGAGCGCTGTGATGCTGGGGTTGGGCGAGACCGACGAAGAGCTTGATGAAGCGTTTACCGATCTTCGCTCGTATGGAGTGGATGTACTGACTTTGGGACAGTACTTGCGGCCATCCGCGCAACACTTACCCGTCGAGCGATATGTGTCGCCGCCAGAATTCGAAGAATTAGGAAAAGCGGCTGAGCGCAAAGGCTTTATGTATGTGGCTTCGGGCCCCATGGTGCGCTCGAGTTATCGCGCAGCCGAGCTTTTTCTTAAAGGCAAGATTTACGAAAGTCGCGGAATTCAAGAGTAGTTAACGCAGTATTGATTTTTGATCTCATCTAAACGGAGAACTGACCCATGCAATTTAAACTTCCAGAACTCGGTGAAGGCGTCCATGAAGGCGAAATGGTAAAGTGGCTGGTTAAAAAAGATGATGCTGTTAAGTTCGATCAGCCCATTTGCGAAATTATGACCGACAAAGCAACCGTAGAAATTCCCTCTCCGATTCAAGGAAAGGTTTCTGAGTTGCACGTTAAAGAAGGTCAAGTGGTTCATGTGGGGCAGTTGATGGTGTCGTTTAACGACGCGACTTCTGGGGCAACTCAGGCTCCGGCCGGCGCAAGCGCCGCAGGGCCTGCGGTTCCATCAAAAGCATCAGCACCCGTAGCACAAGCTGCAGTTGTTGAGTCGCACATCGGAAATCGAGTTCTTGCAGCCCCCAGCACTCGCCGTCTGGCGCGAGAAGTGGGTGTGAACCTTCTCTCGGTGCCAGCAACAGGCGAACACGGTCGGGTCATGCGCTCGGATGTTGAAGCTTTTGCAAAAGGCGGAAGTCCTGTTGCTGCAAAAGCGCCTGCTCGCTCGAATGGGGCTGCAGTTCGCGAAGAGCGGGTTCCGTTTAAGGGCCTTCGTAAGAAAATTGCTGAGAAAATGCGTCAGTCCATGGACCATGCTACACACTTCACTTATGTGGAAGAGTGTGATGCTTCTGCCTTGGTTGCGCTTCGTGTCCAAGCGAAGGATTTGGGCGCGAAACAAGGCGTAAAAGTAACTTACTTGCCCTTCGTAATGAAGGCAATGGTTGCTGCGCTGAAAGAATTCCCGATTCTGAATTCAAGCCTCGACGAAGAGAAGGGCGAGCTCGTTTATAAGCACTATTATAATATTGGCTTATCGGTTCAAACCGAAGACGGTTTGACTGCTCCAGTGGTGAAGGACGTCGACCAGAAATCGGTTCTAGAAATTGCCCGCGAAATTCAGAATCTTGTGGATCGCGCTCGTGCGAAGAAGTTGACCCTAGAAGATTTAACGGGTGGCTCGATTACTTTGACCAATGCAGGTAGCATTGGCGGGCTCTTTGCAACTCCTGTGATTAACTATCCAGAAGTGGCGATCTTAGGTTTTAATAAGATTTTCCGTAAGCCTGTAGTGAAGAAAGTGAATGGCGCGGAGCAGATTGTGATTGCCGATTGGACCTACTTCTCGATTTCTCTCGATCATCGAGTGGTGGACGGCGCGGTGGGGGCCGAATTTATGAAGCTCTTCATTCAATACATCGAAAATCCAGCTTTAATGCTGTTGGCGTAAAGGAAGTTTGCGATCATGGCAACACAGAATCAAGCTGTCGATGTAGTGGTTTTAGGTGCAGGTCCTGCGGGATATGTTTCTGCAATTCGCTTGGCCCAGTTGGGTAAGAAAGTAACGGTCGTTGAGCGCGGGGAGATCGGCGGCGTTTGTTTGAACGTCGGCTGCATTCCTTCAAAAGCATTGATTAGCGCCGGAACACTCTTTGAGAAGATGAAGCACGGCTCTGAAATTGGAATCGAAGTGACGGGCGCGAAAGTGAACATGCCCAAGCTGATCGACTGGAAGGCCTCGGTTGTAAAGAAACTGACCTCGGGCGTTTCTGGGCTTTTGAAGGCCAATGGCTGCACGGTTGTGAAGGGCGAAGCGCGTTTCACGGGTTCAAAGTCGATGGAAGTGAAGATGTCGGATGGCACCCTGAATTTGACCTTTAACCAGTGTGTAATCGCAACGGGGTCTCGCCCGACTCGATTGCCTGGCTTTGATGTCGATCAGGATCGAATCTTGGACAGTACGGGTGCTTTGGCTGAAACTGCAATTCCCAAGACGATGCTTTGCATTGGTGGCGGATACATTGGGCTTGAGTTGGGAACCTTCTATGCGAAGGTGGGCACCGAAGTTACAGTCGTGGAAGCTTCTGCTGGCCTGCTGGGCGGAGTTGATCCCGATCTTGCAAAAGTGGTTCAAAAGCGTCTTGAAAAAATGGGCGTAAAAATTAAGCTGGGCGTTGGAGTGAAGGGCCAGAAAGCTGTGAAGGGTGGAACCGAAGTGACCTTTGTTGACGGCTCTTCTGCCGTTTATGAAAAGGTCTTGGTGACCATCGGACGTACGCCCAACTCAGACGGACTTGGACTCGAAAAAGCCGGGCTTAAGACTGATTCAAAGGGTTTTCTCACGGTCGATGCTCAACGCCGCACCTCCGTTCCGCACTTCTACGCCATTGGCGATGTTGCGGGTCAGCCTCTTTTGGCACATAAAGGCTCGAAAGAAGGAATGGTTGCAGCTGAAGCCATTGCGGGCAAAAAAGTGGCGTATGACGTGGTAGCGATGCCTGCCGTGATCTTTACCGATCCAGAAATTGCGACTGTGGGCATGACCGAAGCCGAAGCGAAAGCGAAAGGCTTAACCGTGAATGTGGGCATCTTCCCGATGGCTGCGAATGGCCGGGCACTTTCGATGAACGAGCCCGACGGCATGGTGAAAATGATCGGCGATGCGAAATCAGGGCGCTTACTGGGCGTTCATATTGTTGGAGCAGAAGCGTCGAACTTAATTTCTGAAGCGGCATTGGCTTTAGAAATGGGTGCCATGGTGGAAGACTTGGCGTTGACTGTACATCCTCATCCGACTCTTCCCGAAACTTTAATGGAAGCTGCAGAAGCGACGTTGGGACACGCCATTCACATTTTTCAGAAGAAGCCCGCAGTGTCTGCAAGTCCTTCGGTACGCGCGTAAATTAACATGCAGTTTTGGTCGCTGAAAGGC
>CANJNU010000164.1 GCA_947475645.1 Bacteriovoracaceae bacterium
AAATAACCACTTTGGGTTTTCGGTCACGAAGATCGGCTTCCGCCTCGTCATAATTACTATGAAGCGTAATTTTTCCCATTGTTGCACCCAGATCGACCAGAATCGACGCTAGGCGACGGCGTGATGCCGCTGCAGTATCGACTATAAAAATGAGCTGATCTGCGAGGTATTTCTTCAGAAGGTCCATCTGATCATGGGCCACGCCGCGAACTTTGTTATCTTCTTTTTTCTTATTTACCACAGCCATAGTGGCTCACCGCTGCGCTTTCAAGAAACTGAGTACTTCCGCCTGACGTCCCTCAATCTCTGCGGCAATTTCTCGCGCAAAAGAGTCACCCGCATTCTGAAGCCCCACCACGATCATGGTTTTTCCGCCATCAAGGGGTTCAAGCTGAAGCACTGATGAGCCAAAAAGAATTTTTTTAGTGGCTCCCGACAACGAAAAGGAAACGCGCACTTCCAAATCATCACCCACCGAAATGCGCCCCCCCGCAACTTCGAAAGTCATCGAGGCCCCGTCGTATTCAACCAACGCAGCTGCCAGTACTTCTCCCGTATTTACATGGGTAATTCGATTGGTGAGCTCGATGGACTCTTTGTCACGCGGATCGACTAGGGGCTTGCCGTCGTCTTCAACCTGAACCTGAACCTGAGCTTGAAACTTGTCCGACTTCTGAATAGGTGTGTGGGCGCTCGCAGTTTTCTTCGGTAGATGCGAGTTAATGAGGCGCTGTAGCTTCTCCGCATCCGTCGTATCAGTCATAAGAAGGCTCATACCCTTAACAGCATTCAGGTTCTGACGTTCTTGGGGAGTCATTTTTGAAGAAATCAGAACCACGGGCAGCATGCCATTCGGCTTACTATTCCAAAAACACAACAAGGGCGCATCGCTTAATCTCAGAACATCAATCGGACACACCACGAGGTCGACCGTCTTGGACTCGAGCTGCGCTACAATCGCCGGCTCATTTCCATCGATCAAGAGCACGGAATGGCCCCTCTCCTCGAACCGACGAAAAAGATCGCGATTCAGGTTTGCGTCTGAGGTCAATACGAACACAATGGATTTTCTTCCTAAGCTACCCATAGCTTTGACCATTCTCCTAATGCCCTGATTTTAGCTGTTTTTGTAATGAACTGTCCAAAAAAAGACCAAAACCCATATAAATCCAGCTTCTGCCAAGAACCTGACGAATTAGCCCTGCTGCCAAAATACGGTCAAATCGCTCAAAATCGAGCTAGAAACCAACTCTTTTGCACTCTTCTCGAACCAATCGCGGGGCAAAGAGTCGGTATAGGTTGAAACCAGAAACCGATCGTCCATCAGCACGATAATGCCTCGGTCGGTCTCGGACCGAATCACTCGACCCGCCGCTTGCACCGCTTTAGCCATGGCAGGATAAACGTAGGCATAGTTAAAACCCATCTGGTATTTCTTCTCGTAGTAGCCGCGCATCATTTCGCGCTCGGCATCGAACACGGGTAGAGCGGTGCCCACCACGAACACCCCAATCGCCTGATCTCCCGCATAGTCAATGCCTTCAGAGAACACGCCCCCCTGAACGCAGAAGAATAACAGCGGTTCGCCCGAGTCGCGAAGTTGCTTGAGCACCTCGAGCTGGTCGGCCGTCGACATATCGCGCGCTTGGCGAAGAATTTTAAACCCATCGGGAGGAGTAAAGCACTCGAGCACCCGATCAAGAAAACTAAAACTAGGAAAGAACGCAAGGTAGTTGCCCGCCCTCACGGCCGAGATTCGATGTATGGCCTCGGCAATCTTTGAATAGTTTCGCTCGCGTACCGAGAATTTTGTTGAGACCTGCGGAATCACCAATACTTTGCGGTTTTGCTTCGGAAAGGGGCTGGCAAATTCGGCCGTTCTCAATTTGTCGCCCGACAGTCCCGAAAGCTTTGCGTAATACTCAAAGGGTCGCAACGTGGCGGAGAAACCCACCACGCTCTCAAAGTGATCGTAACAAGCCACCAATGCCGAGGACGCATCGGCACAGGTAATTTTAATACTGCCACTTCCTGTATCGGGCTGCCACGTTACAAAAAACTCGTCGCGTTTGGCTCCGAGAATTGACTCGTAGATCTCGACAAATTGAGACCAATAAAAGCAAAGTCTTAGCACCGGATCTTTTGGCGCAATCTCAACATCCGATTCTACATAGCGCGAGAGAAGGGGCCTCAGTTTTTGGTCCTGCTCAATAAAAAGACTTAAATCGGGCTCGATAGGAACATTTTTTCGAGATTCTACGTCGGCAGGAGCGCACGAACGTACCAGCTCGATGCACTCGCGAACGAGCTCTCTTGCCTCGATCGCGAAGCGCTTAGGAACCGAATCTAAATCTTCATCAATCTGCTCAAAAAAAGCCACCGACAGACTAGGCGAAAAATAGTCCATCGCGCGCGAAGGAAGATTGTGTGCTTCGTCGATGACCAGATTGGGCTTGCCCTCCATTTGAATTCGAATGGGAGATTCTCCAAAAATCTGCGCTCGTTCTGCAAATACATAATTATAATCGCAAACGATGGCGTCTGCCTGCGCCGCTATATTCACTTGCAACTCAAACGGGCAAACCTCAAAGTCTTCGGCAAACTGTTTAAATACATCAGTACTCAAATTTGGCACTTCTGCTAATCGATCCAACACCTTGTGTTCGTCCACCTTGGTGTAGTGATCTTTGGCATACTCGCAGTACTTGGGATTGCACAGCGGTTCGGCCTTCATGCAAATTTTGCTCTTTGCCGTTACTTTCATGGCAGAGAGGTCGCCCCCCCGCTCCTGAAGTCGCTGAATGGCGTCCATGGCAACCGCGTGTTGCGTATTTTTTGGAGTTACGTAAATCAGTTGCTGCCCGCGGCTAAGCGAATCCTTTAAGGAAGGATACATTACACCCAAGGTTTTACCCAATCCGGTAGGGGCTTCGACCAATAGATGCGACCGTTCGCTCACCGCTTGCGCCACCGTCTCAATCAGCTCGACCTGACCCTGCCGCATCTGATCGAACGGAAAAGCCAGTGATTGCGACACAGCCTTGCGCCTTAACGAACGCCGTTCGGCGGCCTGGGCTTCGATTAAAAGTTGATCGAGCCGCAGTTGCAACCACGTTTCGTATTGAGCTCGATCAAACGGCACATCAACCCAGTGTTTTTCGTAGTTCCGCGATGAAACCAACAAAAGTCTAAGTTTCGGCCATTTCGGGATCGTCTCCGACTGAGCTTCTGCGTTTTTTAGGGCGTAGAAATATCCGTAGGTTTGCAATTGCAGCCAATAGGGGTGCTGCTCTTTCTGATCCTCAAGACGTGCATGAAGCTCAACTAAATTCGGAGTCGACTTAATCTCTTCGATAATTACTGGCGGACCAGCGTAAAGCCCATCCATTCGTCCTTGAATATCGAAAGAGTACCCATCGCGCTCAAAAACCCAGCGCAAGGAAACTTCGGCCTGATATTTCTCGTCTGTTTCAAGCGTCTTTTTCTGAATCTCTTGATGGATCTCAATGCCATCCAGCGCAGATCGGCCGTAGCCCGAGTGCGGATCAATACTTCCTCTTCGAATCAGAGGCTGCGCAAACTCTCGCACGGATAGTTGAACGGACTTCGGTTGTGGGGAAGAACTACTCACGTCGGGGTAATTTCTCTAATTGAAGCTTAGCCATCTCGGTTGAGGCTAGTAGATACATGCCCACACCATAGTAGGCATTCTTAACTCGAGAAACAGTCACATAGAGCCAACGGGGTCCGGCATTGGTAGCCCCCGAAATCGATGGCATCGATACCCCATCGCTCTCGGGCAGCATTCTCGAAGTGACAGCATTCAGCGCCTTCTGAGCAGGTTCTAAGTATTCGGGTGGAAGCCACCCGTAACGAACCCCCTTAATAAGCGCGTATGCAACCAACGAGGTACCAGAAGTTTCAGTATAAAGGTAGCCTGGAAGGTTGGCGATCGAGTCCCAAAGTCCGGATGGTTGCTGATAGGCAATTAAACCATCCGCGAGCTTTCTAAAAATTCGAATCAGCTCGGCTGCCCGAGGCGATCCTAAATCTACATGGTCGAGCATCTCGGCTATCGAAGCTAAAACCCACGAATTGCCTCTCAGCCAATAGGTTTCGCTCTCGGGAAGAACCCCGCCCGAATCAGACAACCAAGCGTGGCGAAACAGTCCTGTTTTTGAGT
>CANJNU010000165.1 GCA_947475645.1 Bacteriovoracaceae bacterium
AAAACGCCCATGCCCCTCTGGCCTCTTCTAACGAAGGGGGGTTCCGTGTCTCTGATTCAACCGGCGATACGTTTACTGGAAAAGGGCATCAGCTATTTGACGCTCTATTAAAGAATCAAAAGCCGGTTGCTGTGGCGCTTCTAGTCGCACTTGCGCTGGGGGTTGGATTTGCAACGATTCAGCAGAAGCGCGAGGCCCGTGAGAAGGGGGCAGTGAACGCACTCTATCTCGCTAAGCGGGTATTTGAGGATGAACTGAAGAGTTTGGCAGGAGTGGGTATCAATTCTGACCCTGCTGCCGACCAAAAGATGGGCGACGCACTTTTCTCGAAGATTGATGTCGACGCAAAATTTCCAAACACTGTGAAAAAATTCAGTACTGTAATCGAACAAAACGAAGGAACTCGTGCCGCATACGATGCCGCAACGACGCTGTCCTCGCTTTATTTTAATCATGGGCAGACTGAAAAGTCGTTACCTTGGGCCGAGAAAGCCGCGCAATGGGCGCCTAACACCATGGAAAAGGGCTTCGCCTATTGGGGATTAGGAATTGTGCAGGAAACCCTGGGCAAACCAGTCGATGCTTTGAGAAGTTTTGAGCGCGGAGTCGGATCAGGTCCAGCTCAAGGAGAGATTCTTTTGGGTATTGCTCGGACAGCTGAAACAACTCAAAACACAGCAAAAGCCAAGGCAGCCTATGACCGCATCAAGAAAGAACTCCCAGGCTCTGAAGCGGCTCGCATCGCAGAACAACTTCAATCCAACGTAAAAGTAGGGGTAGGTAAATGAATTTCATAAACCGGTTTGCGCTCGGCGCGCTCGGAATAATGGCGAGCCTTCTCTTGACTTCAGGCTGCAGCAGCCGGAACATTCACCCCGAACTTAAACAAGAAACGGGTGTGCTCGTTCGCAAATGGACCCTTTCTTCTCATGGCGATTTCGAAGCCGGTGACCGAGGAATAGGAGAGTATTCGAACCCTATTCTTGTTGATAACCTATTGGTTTTTGGAAATCACACGACGGGATTAGTAGCCCTCTATCCCGCACTCAATCAGCAGCGCTGGTCATTGAAGATTGCCGGTGGAGTAGCCAGTCCTATTACGGTAGAAAAAGGTAATTTGTATTTTGGTGGCGGAGACGGATTTCTCTACTCAGTGGCACTCGAAACAGGAAAAGTGAACTGGAAGTACGACGTTCGAAATCCATTCATTTCGCAACCCACCCTCAACGGTGGAAAGATTTTTGTAACCACCAGCGATGACACGCTTTATGGCTTCGATGCGGCCACAGGTAAGTGGTTGTGGCACTACCGTCGCAGATCGGCCCAATCTTCCACCATCTTGGGAGCTTCCGCTCCACTGGTCGATGGAAATGAAGTCATTGCCGGAATGAGCGACGGTTATCTCGTCGTCGTTTCAGCGATGGACGGTCAGCTGAAGTGGCAGAAGAAACTTCACGACGGAAACAAATTCACTGACGTGGATGCACAGCCCGTTCTCGAAAACGGAATTCTTTATGTTCCCTCTTATGACGGAGCCCTCTACGCACTGAAGCGGCAGAACGGCGAAACCATTTGGCGTTTCGACGCAGGTGCGAGTAAAAGAATTTATCTCGAAGGCGATCGCATTTACCTCCCTTCCTCGGACGGCTACATTTACGCTCTTCAAAAGTCGAACGCGAAGGTTCTCTGGAAGTTCGAACTCGATAAGGGAGTTCCTACTCAATTGCTCGTTACGGACAAGTATGTAATTGCTGGTTCCACTCATCAGTACCTCTATGTTTTAGGAAAAGAGGAAGGGAAGGGAATCTACCGTTTTAATGCGGGATATGAGTCCGGATTCTCGGCGGCCCCGGTATACGATGCCGCTGGAGGAAAGCTTTATGCGCTCTCTCAGGCAGGCAATCTCTACGCCTTCCAAATGAGAAAGTCGTCACCGCGTCAGTATGTTCGTGGAAAGTCTGACCCTTACACGTTTTAACCGATGCAATCCGTGTTTTCACTGGTTTTGCAGAAGCTCTTTCCTCTGTATTTCCTTATAGGGCTTGGTTATTGGGCAGGAAAGCGGCTTGAAGTGAAGCGAGAGAGTGTCGCTTCACTTTTAATCTATATCCTTGCTCCGGGCGTGGTTTTTCAAAGCCTTATTTCGACCCCCTTGGATCTTCATCGTCTTTCATTGCCGTTATTCTTCTTTGTGGTCTGCTCGTTGATGTGCGGTCTCACTCTCGTGATCGGCGGAAGGATCTGGGGGAATGCCTCGGTAAAGAATATCGCCGCTTTCTCCTCTGCATCTGGAAATACAGGGTACTTTGGTTTACCAGTAGCAGCGTTTCTTTTTGGAAGCTCCGCATTAGGCGTGGTTGTACTTTGTATATTCGGATTTATTTTATTCGAGAGCACCGTGGGATTCTTTGTGACTGCTCGGGGCACGTACTCGCCCCGAGAGAGCTTAAGGCGAGTTTTTAGAGTACCTACGATCTATGCCTTTATTTTGGCCGTGGTACTGAATGCTGCGGGAATTCGTTGGAGTGCTGTTTCGGGTGATTTCGGACAGCTCTTTCGAGGGGCCTATTCGTTTCTAGGAATGATGATGATTGGGCTGGGTGTGGCGAACCTTCGCGAATGGAAAGTGGATTGGAATTACATCAAAGTCACTTTCGGAATGAAGTTTGTCGTCTGGCCTCTGCTCATTTTTACGTTCCTTTGGTTCGACCGAACTCGCCTCCATATTTACGACCCTCTCTCTCACCAAGTCATGGCTCTGATGGCAATTGTACCGCTACCAGCGAATAGCGTGGCATTGGCAACCGAGCTGCGTGTCGAACCAGAAAAAGCCGGTGTTGCAGTATTGCTAAGTACGGTCGTTGCCCTCATTGTCATTCCGATTTTGACCCAATTTCGATAACATAAAAAGTTGACTTGCATGCCGACCGGCCTATGCTCTCGAAATGAACGTTAAGTCCATTCTTGCTGTGCTTTTGGTATCGATTACTGCCACTCAGTCCCAGGCTGCGATAGCGAAGTCGGTGCAGCAAGAATATGATCAAGCACTGAAAGCAGTGAACACCGAGCTTCAGAAGGCATCGGGTCGCGAGCTTTGCCCTGGCGTTGATTTGGTGGTCTCTTGCGGCAATCACGCCTGCGAAAAAGAGTTAGGCGAAAACGACCAAAACTGCCCGGCAGATTGCCTGTCGGCACTCGTTGTGTCCTATAATTCACAAACGATGTGTAGCCAAGTGCAGGCCAGGTATTCTCCCAGTTCACGCGAGGAGCTTCAAAGCACGGTTCAAAGTGCGATTCGCGCAGGAAAAAGAATTAAGGTAATCGGTAATTCACACTCGGCCTCGGGCGTAATGTGCACGGACGGTGTAGTGATCGGAACTGAGAAACTCAATCATCCCATTCGAATTGAGAATGAACGAGGAACTGCCGTCGTCGTTGTCGAGCCAGGAATTCAAATCTATGACTTAGCCGAATGGCTGCATGATCGCGGATGGTCTTTGGGTTTTGCTTTGATGGGTTTTCGCGGAGTAACTGTCGCAGGAGCGATCAGTACCGGATCTCATGGAAGTTCGGCGCGCCACACAGCGGTAATTTCTAATCTGGTCGAATCAATAGAACTCGTAAATGGAAAAGGGGAGTGGGTTGAAATTTCGCCCCAAGGCCCGAACGCGAACTTACTCAGAGCTGCAAGAGCAAGTCTTGGCCTACTCGGAGCGATCACTCAAGTGAAGCTGCGTATTCAGCCACAATTCAATCTCGAAGTATTGGCAACTTACGAAAATGAAGAAGCGATTTTGAAAGACGGCGGCCTCTACGCGCAAGTGAAAGACTGCGATTACGGCCAATTGAACTGGTTTCCTGGTACTGGAAAATTTGTTCGCACTTGTGGAGTCAAAACGGAGAAGCCCGTCATTAAGGGTGCGCAAAATGTACTTCTTAATCCCATGGTTGCAGAATTCTGGGTAAAGTCAGTTAAAAAGGTTTTGCAGTATGCCGCTTGCAGCAAGGGGCTGATGTGCCTACTCGAAGATTTTCGATACCTTACGTTTAAACTTCAGCCTCCATTTGAACACCAAAATCAAAAAGGCGAAGTCGAACGTACTGTGAATACGGTGGGTCCATCGCATCGAATGATCTCCTCGTTTTTGAC
>CANJNU010000166.1 GCA_947475645.1 Bacteriovoracaceae bacterium
AGGATCAACAGAGCCATCGACGTGAATGACGTTCGGATCGCTAAAGCAGCGAACCACATGGCAAATGGCGTTCGTTTCGCGAATGTGGCCCAAAAATTGGTTACCCAAACCTTCGCCTCGCGACGCGCCCTTCACTAGGCCAGCGATGTCGACGAAAGTCATGCTTGCTGGAATAATCTTGTCGGTAGGAATGTATTTTTGAATTTCGGTCATGCGCGGATCCGGCACCTTTACAATGCCCGTGTTGGGATCGATCGTGCAGAACGGGTAATTTGCTGCTTCTGCCTTAGCCGAGGTCAGTGCATTAAAGATGGTTGATTTTCCGACGTTGGGGAGCCCTACGATTCCACATGCAAAACCCATATTATTTCTTATCCTCTCGATTGAACTGATTCATGGCGGCTACCGAATCTCCCCGAACAAGAAGCTCGGCCGCGTGCGCAAGTTTAGTAAACAACGTGTTCAGACCCTGAATTTCTGCGTCGGTATAAGGCTGTAAAACAAAATCAACGACTTGTACCGGACTTCCGGGGGCGGGTCTACCAATTCCAACCCTGAGGCGGTGATAGTTGGTTTGAGCGGCTCCCACATGGGCGTCGATCGACTTAAGCCCATTGTGGCCGGCCGTGCCGCCTCCCGTTTTGATTCGAAAAGCGTTCGTTTTAAGGTCTAAATCGTCGTGAATGACGATTAAATCTTCGGGCTTCAGCTTATAGAACTTGTAGAGCGAACCTACCGTTGTACCCGAGTTATTCATGTAGGTCAGCGGCTTCAAAAGAAGCACCTTCTCGCCACTTACCGTGGCCGTCCAGGTTTCGCCGTTTTGTACGGCATTTGGACCTGTCGCCTTCCATTCGTCGATCAAATAATCGAGCGCCAGAAACCCCGCATTGTGACGAGTGGTTTCATACTTCGGACCCGGATTGCCAAGGCCTACGACAAGCTTCATGGCGACGAGAAAAGACTGCTGACGCTGTCGTAATTGTGAATTCGGTAAATGGCTTCAGCCAGAAGCTCAGAAACTGAGAGCTGAACGATTTTATCGCACTTCGACGCCGCATCCGAGAGGGGAATCGTGTCGGTAATAATTACTTTCTCGATACGCGAATTCTGAATGCGATCGATGGCAGGCCCAGAAAATACACCGTGGGTGGCGGCCGCGTAAACACGAATAGCTCCGTGATCTAATACCGCATTTGCGGCTTGGATGAGGGTACCTGCCGTATCAATCATGTCGTCTAATATGAGAGCCGTCTTCCCTTTTACATCACCGACAATATTCATGGCTTTAGCCACGTTGGGTCCGATTCGACGCTTGTCGATCATGGCCACCGAAGCATCAATTCGCTTCGCGTAAGCACGGGCGCGCTCAACGCCACCCGCGTCGGGACTGACCATAACAACATCGGTTCCCAAATCTTTTAAAAGCTCGGTGCGCAAGTAGCGAAGAATCACGGGCGACGAGAACAGATTATCGAAAGGAATATTGAAAAAGCCTTGAATTTGGCCTGCGTGAAGATCCATCGAAACCACGCGAGTGGCGCCGGCCGCCGTCAGTAGATCGGCCGTGAGCTTTGCGCTAATGGGCGTGCGCGGAGCGACCTTACGGTCTTGGCGAGCGTAACCGTAATAAGGAATCACGGCAGTGATCTCCTTGGCGCTAGCGCGCTTCAAGGCATCGATATAGATTAGCAATTCCATCAGGCTATCGTTTGCCGGAGCACAGGTACTTTGAATAATATAAACGTCGCGACCGCGAACGTTTTCCTTAATCTCTACAAAGATCTCGCCGTCGCTGAATCGGCGCGAGTCGACCTGACCTAGGGGTTTTCCCAGGCGTTCGCAGATCTTCTGCGCGAGAGGACGGTTCGAGTTTCCCGACAACAATACCCAATCACGGAGACGCATGGTCGGTCTCTACCCCATCCCCGCCCAAGATGCAAGGCGTCAGAGGGTGTCGTACCCCCAAGGCGTGAATCCGGCAGGGGGTGTACAGGCAAAGTTATTGTAAAGATAAAGGTTAAATACTGAACTCGGGGACACGTTGCCCACAACAGGCGAATATCCCATACCTGTGGTAAGCGTGCCCTGTTGGAATACCGTAGTAAACGTACATCCGGCGGTCGCGCCACTCGACGCCTTAATGAGGTACATTTTCATGGTCTTTACACCCGTTGTGAAGTCAACCGTAACTCCGTAGCGCTCGCCAACGAGGTTCGTAAAGCCGGCAACACCTGTATTCGTGTAGTCAATGCGGGTAACACATCCCGCACTATTCCACGCAGGCGTGCCCGTCCAACAAGGGGTTCCTGTGCCGGTGGCCCCACTGGGGTTTAGGGTGGCGGGATTATAATTCACACTTGGCCCCACCAAGGGCGATCCGCCCGTAGTAAAACTCTTATTGAGTAGACCCATTACCGCGCCATAGACCGTGCTCATGCTCTCAATCTCGAAGTACCATTTACCAGAAGACTTATAGTTATTTGTGTCTGCCAACATATAGCGAGCACCACCTCCGGTGTTGTTGTTGGTCGTCACCGTCATATTTCCATTGGTAAGCACAGCAGGCAACCCGCCTATATTTATCTGAGCGCAGCTGGTTTGCGGGGTTGTTCTATACGAAGGGGTTGAACCACTGACGAGTGGAACCGTCGTTGCCGCATCTGCGGCAGTAAGTGTAACCGCCGAAGCCGTATCAATTATATCTTTTTGATAGATTATCCGGTCAGTCATGTCTGGCGTAAGAGTGGTTGAGGTAATTTGAGTGATACATGCAGAATCTGAATAGTATTTGGAGTTTGAGCTGGATGACGAAAGATTCGCCGAAATCGTTTCGGCAGGCTCAACCAGGGTGCCTAATCCTGTAAGAGACTTTAACCGCACAGGAATACAGGTGGGGGTTGAATTCGATACCGAGCAACTTCCAAGTGCCAGGCTCATCGGCGGTGACCAAGATGTGGAACACGTTGCGCCTAAACGACCCGCAAAAGCATTACAACTCAGGGCCGCTTGAGTTGCGGTAAGCGCCTTGTTATAAACTCGAACTGCAGAAATTTGTCCAGTGAGGGGAATGTCGGCGGTTGCGCTACCCTTACCAATTGTATTGAGTGTGCGTACTACGTTGTAAGGGAGAGTTACACCCCCAGTCGTTGATGTGGCTTGGGCCGTGCCGCCTGTGTAAATCGACACGGCTCCTGTACTACTCTGTGTAACCAGATATTGGGTCCAATTGGTGCTAATTAAGCTTGTGGACGTTGTGTCAGTGTAAGTGGACGGATAAATTGTTCCGTTTGAAGTTCCATTGGCCACACCAAATCGCAGAGCATTCGTTGTAGGATGTTTTCCGAAATAGACCGTGTTTCCAATCGAACTCGCGCCCAAGTCGATCAGTCGCCCTAAGTTGGCAACCGCGGTGGGCTTTGCCCAGATTTCGAAAGTCAGGCCTGCATTCAGATATCCGGTACCGATGCTTCCAATCGAAACATGCGCGTAAGGCGATAATCCATCAAAGCTGAGCTGGTACGGATCGGTGTTGATTCCCGAACCATTCCATCCCAAGGTAGTCGCCCAGGCAGTGAAATTATTTAAAGTACCATTCCAAGTTCCAGGACTGAAGAGATTCGTCCAAGTCGAGGGGGTTACATATCCGGTAGTCGCTCCGGTTCCGTTCGATCGGGCCGCTTCATAGTTAAACATGGCGTTTGAATAAGTAGGCACGAACACACCCTTTGCACTACCGGACGCAAGTACTGCGGCACTATCCGATACTGTAAAGAGGGGCGAAACTGTTTCAATGCCAGGGCTTCTATAATAAACCGTAACGCCGCTGCTCTCGTAGGGAAGAGTCGTCGACGTAATAAGTGTGGTGCAAGCCGAATCAGAATAGAATGTTCCCCCCCCTATTCCGCCCGTAACGGCGAGGTTTGCTGTTGTAGGAAATTCGACCTCTACCGAATTGCCATTGCTGTCTTTCGGCGTAACCGTAACGGCCTCGCACGCGCCTGCATTTAAATACGGCGCAATAATTGCCAACTTAGCCACATCGCCTAAGGATTGGGCGCAAGTAACGCCACTAAAACGCGGCGCAATCGCTGAGCAGTTTCTGTTCACCTGCGAAGCACTCAGGCTTCTCTTATA
>CANJNU010000167.1 GCA_947475645.1 Bacteriovoracaceae bacterium
AAGTAGTTCACTTCAAATCCTACCTCTTTCTTTCGATTGTCATAGCGCTCGACCATTCGTCCACCTGCTCCGACGCAGCCGCTTGTGGCGCCGACATTCGGTTGATACATATAATAAATAGTTCCGCGATACTGAATGGAAGGTGTGTATTCAGTCACCTTTCGCGCGTCGTCTGACTGGGTGATGTCGACACCTCGACGAACAGCCTGCGCACGTGACGTCTCGGAGTTATACGATCGCGACCAAACAATGGCTCCGGTTTCGGGTTGAGTAATGGTCATGGACAGAACAATACCCATGGGTTGATAAGTAAAGGCGGCGTCAAGAAAGTGAGCGATGCCACCTGTTTTTGCAATGCGAGCAATCTCGATGGGATTTGTATCATTCGAGGAGATCACCACTTGATCTCCTGTCATGGTACTTTTCTTGGCCTTACAAGGAAGACATTGAATGACCTGAGCTTTAGTGTTCTTGAGAATTCGTTCGGTCAGCAAGAGTTCGAGATGACTCTTAAACGATTGCGGTACATTCTCACTGAGCGCAATATTCTTGATCGAGATATCCTTCAGGCCAGTCACGTTCCCGTTCTTTAGATCCAAATCGAAATCACCCAGCACGTCTTCGAGCACGTCGTAGAAGTTTCTTTCGGGAGTAGGGCTGGCAGCATGCACCGTTTGAGCAGTGAGTGCGAAGATCCCTGCGAAGATAATCAGTAGCTTGAGTCGAGTTGAATGCACACGAATGCTCCTTCTAATGACCTGATCGGCATCCCCGTGCATTTCTCAAGACACAGGGAAAAGAAAAAATGATTTTTTACTAAAACCTGTGTGAAATGGTCCGATAAGAGTGTTGATGAAGAAGCGTTTAAGACAAGTCATTAGTCTCAGTGTTGCCGTTTCGGGAGCCTCGTTTGCGCTAGGGGCGTGTTCCTCGGCTGAAATCGACCCGAAGCCGCCGGCGGTCGTTCCTCCTCCTTACGTTCAGGCCCCTCATCCTGAGGGGTTTGATCTGGGAGATGCCCGTGCAATTTTTGGCGACCGAGCCGCGCCGTCTTGGAAGTCGCTCGAGCATTGTGAAGATCCAGTTTTAAAGCTCAATTCTTTGAGTGTGAGTAAGGAAGAAATTGCCGATGGTACGCGTGAACTGGTTCTGCGAGATCCGGTGAACTTTCACTGGTGTTTCTATTCAACCATTCTGCGCTTAGAAGATGAGTTGAAAAAAGATTATTTTCTGAAAGAGCGGCAACAAAAGATATTAGTCTCCTATACGTTTCTTGTTCCAGTTGCTCGGGCCTACTTGGCCGAGTTTCATGACTCTCGCTATTTACGTTGGGCAAATTCTCATTATCGTAAAGTGAGTGAATGGGTGTTTTATCGAAAGCTCGAACCAACGCCCCAGTCGACGTCAGAGATGGTTGAGGCCTCGAATCCGTTTGGGTTACAGCGAAGTCCATTGAAGTCTCAGACGATTATCGAGAAATACGGTTTGCTTCCTCCAGGGGTGCCTACGACCGCGCCCCTCGTGTTTCCGCAAACCACCGTTCCGTCTGCGCAAGCTCAAGAAGTGGAAGCCAATCGGAAGACTGCCAGCGCTCCTGAAGCAGCAAAAGCTCCGGCTCCTGAAGCAGCAAAAGCTCCGGCTCCTGAAGCAGCAAAAGCTCCGGCTCCTGAGCTTCCGCAACAAGTGGGTGTCCCCCAGGCTGGACTGGTACCCACCGAAGTTCCGACCGGCAACTAAGCCGCTTTCTTTGTCTCTTCTTGTTTCTCTTGGGCTCTACGTGCAGCCTGAATTTCAGCAAGCTTTTCTAGAAGGCTAATTCTCGCTTCGGTAGCAGGATGAGTAATCTGTTGAATGAGATGACCCGTATTGGGATTCTCCATTTTTCTGAGCGCCGCTGCAAGGGCGCTCGGATCGGCTCCCAGCTTAATCACAGCATGAAAATCGGCTTCCCATTCCTGGCTACGGCTTTGATGAGAGAGCACTTTAAGAGTGCCGAAGAACGCTACGAACGAACCCGCCACGCCTAGAATGGGTTGAACTGATTGAGCATGAATAAAAATCGAAAACGCCCACAGCAGTGCACTCATCAGAAAAGAGATTCCAAAGATCAGTCCGCAAGTCAATAGCACGCGATTTTTGAGGTGTTTCAATACGATGTGCGAGGCTTCATGGCAAATTACGGCATGGAGTTCTCGGGGTTCAAGCTTATTGATCACCGCCCGCGAGATGAATAATCCGGGGCGCAAAAATTGAGGAGTAAATTTAGAGTGAAAGATACCGGCAACCATTACAATCGAATCGTATTTCTGAGTGAGATCGGATTGGATTACCCAGAAATCGAGCACCGGATGTTGCTCCGGGCGGAAGCAAGTTTCAAGAAGTTCACGAGCTTCTCCTTTTTCGAGCATCTCGGTGGGCAAAGTTCTCTTGAGATAGAAGGGGGTCAACGCGAAGTTGCTCCCCAATCCCAGAAACATACCGAAAACTGAGGCTATTCCCATTAAAAGGGTCAACATTTGGGGAGACGCTTTGAGTGCGCCACCCAAGAGCAGAGTTCCCATAACGGGAACCAAAAAGCAGGCAATATAAAGGAGGGCACCAAAAGCAGCCCAGAAGAACGCTTGAGACTCACGCGCCAAAGAAGGAACGACCTGAGTCGGCTGTTTGGTCTCGACGGTTCGGGGAGATCGTAGAAGTGAGATTTTCTCCCGACGTTGGGATGGGGTAAGTGTATTTTCTCGGAGAAATCGATCGACTCTGGCTTGAAGCAGATTCTGGGCAAGAATTCCGGCTAGAGCAGTCACCAGTCCGGTCAGGGGGGCTTCGTCGCGTATCTCGGCACTCATAATAAAGGCGGTCACCTGCAGGAAAAGTCCAAAGATCCCTGCCACCTTGAGTTCTTCCCAAGGGTGAAGCCAGCTTTTCTGCGTATTCTCCTCGTCCTCGTCTGTGTCGCTTGCGCTGATCTCGGACGGCGGCCTCAGTGGACCGCACCGACTTACCTGGGTACGAACGCGGCGCTCAAAGCCATCGGCCCAGATCGCATAGATTACAACGGGGATGACTGAAATGAGAGGCAATATTTTGACAGATGAGGACACATCCATACTGGGCTTATCGGCACACGCTAGACAATCATGTAACTTTTTGCGAAAGAGATGCACGATGTCCAACGAAAATGCAAAAGTTCAAGCTTGGGTTCAGGCCATGTTAAGCGGTGACCGTATGGCGCTGGCGCGTTTGATTTCTAAACTGGAGAACCGGAGTCCGGATGTCTCCCTTATAATGAGGCTGATCTACGGGCACACGGGTAAGACACAGGTGTGGGGATTTACGGGCCCCCCTGGAGCAGGGAAGTCGACTACGGTAGATCGGTTGGTCTCGTATCTACGGGCTCAGGATAAGAAGGTGGCGGTCGTAGCGATCGATCCTTCCAGCCCATTTACGGGGGGGGCCATTCTGGGCGACCGAATTCGTATGCAGCAGCATGCCAGTGATGAAGGCGTGTTTATTCGCTCGTTGGGCACCCGAGGAAAGCACGGGGGGCTGTCTCATGCCACCCAGGAAGTGGTTCTTCTCTTGGATGCGGCGGGTTTTGATGTGGTCTTAGTTGAGACGGCGGGGGTGGGACAGACTGAACTCGATATTCTACGCCTCGCTCAAACGGTTGTTGTTCTATTGGTACCCGAAAGTGGTGACTCCATTCAGGTTATGAAAGCGGGCTTAATGGAGATCGCTGATGTCTTTGCAGTGAATAAGAGTGATCGTCCGGAGGCAGATCGAATGGTTCATGATCTGATTCATATGGTGGGGCTGAATCCTCACGATGAAACAAGTTGGATGAATCCAGTTTTAAAAACTGAGGCCGTACGAGACATCGGAATGACCGAGCTTCTTCATGCAATCGAAGGTCATCAGAATTATCTAACGCATAGCGGCAAAAGAGAGTCGAAGGCTCGCGAATTTTTAAAGGCTGAAATTGCAGAGATTTTGTCCGAAAGATTAAACCATTCGGTCATGGCCACGTTTGAAACCCGCTCAGGAATTGAGCTTCTTCAACAAGTAGTCGACCGTCAAATTGATCCTTATCAAGCAGCTGACTTTATTGC
>CANJNU010000168.1 GCA_947475645.1 Bacteriovoracaceae bacterium
CTCTGCCTCTTCATCGGAGGGATTACTGCATGGATAGGCTTCATTCGGGATCCTGCAATTAATCTACTCTCCATTTCAGTCGATCCGCTGTGGAAGTCGGCAGCCGTCTCGCGATTAGCCAACGCAGAGGCCCGGTTCCTCGTTCTCGAGGAGCAAATTGAAAAGGCCTCTGAACGACTTAAAATTCAGCCCACGGATCTGCCCCATATTCAGTCAGCAGAGCTTTCGCCTCTTGCGACTTACGGACACCTTCCGGATGTATTCGTGGATCAGGACAAAGGGGCGATTTTTCCTCGCCCTCTTCATCCCCCTTTTCATGTTTCCTGGTATCAGACGAACTTAAACGCCGAACGACTTCAAATGCAGTTAGCGCGTGTTGAAAAACAATTTCAACACTGGCGACTGAGCTCGCAGAAAACGCAGGAAACAGAGGCCGCGAAAATCGTGAGCAATTTAGACGGACTCTACACCTCACTTGCCACATTAATGCAGCGATCGCGCTATCTGGATCAATGGCTGCCTCAACTCATTAGCCATAAAGTTGAACAACTCAAGAATAATTCTCCACCCAGTATTCCAGACCTTCTCGTACTAGCGATTTTGAGAAAAGACGACGTTTTACTGAATCACCTGCGCGAGGACGCAAAGCCTCACCGTATTCACCATCGACCTTTTCTATCCGATCAGCTGATCGGAAAAATGATCATTCCCATCGTTACCGATATTCACGACGCGAAGTTCATTGCTGAATTTGAAGGTGCAATTGATACACACTGGAATTCATCGACCTGGGCAAAAGAGCGCAAGATTCGATTTAAGATTCGCTGGAGAAAAATTTCACCCGCCCCTAATTCGGCACACTGGACTCTCGAACATCATCTTAAACGCTTTCCGCCTCAGATGGCGGGACTTACAACGGGTGGGCTGCATACTTTTGTTCGAGGCGCAGTAATGGTTTTGGGGGTAGGAAAAATTACGCCACGGACACTGGCTCATGAATTTGGCCATATTCTTGGATTTCCTGACTGCTACTTTCGAACTTTGGGTGCAAGTGGTCCTGGCGGACTCTACGGCTTGAGCGTACTCGAATGGGATAACCCAATCTATCCCGACGACATTATGTGCGATAATTCAATCGGCGCAGCACGGGCTGAAGTTTGGTAACGATCTTTTTCGAAGGCTTCGGCCCTACTGCCAGCAAGCTTCGCTGATCGCTGACCAGCAGCTTGCGCGCTACACGGCGTAAGTCGTGGGGCGTAACTCGATCAATTAATCTGCACACTTCATCGGGAGAGTTGTACTTGCCTAAGAAAATCTCATTCTTGGCAATACTCGACATACGGGATTCAACGTCGTCCGACGCAAGAAGAATAGAACCCTTAAGATTGTCCTTTAACGTCTGAAGCTCCTCTTTAGACATTAACTCGCTGCGAAGCTTCTCGGCACTTTCTTCAATCAACTTCAAGCACACCAAAACGTGCTGCATTTGAGTTGCAACGTACACAGTAAAAAGTCCTGTATCCACGAAGGGAGAAAGGAAGGAATAGATGGTATAAGCTAAGCCCTGTTTTTCGCGAATTTCCTGAAAAAGGGCAGAACTCATGCCGCCACCTAAATAAATATTCAATAACAGCGCTGCAAAACGATCGTCCGAGGCATATTCGGTTCCTGGAATGCCCCAGATCAAATGCACTTGCTCAGTTGGGCGCTCTATCCAAACAAATCCCTCGCGAATCGGTGGAGCTTTTTTTGCGGTCATTGCCCTAGCAGGATGCGGACGGCCAGGCCAATCACGCTTGGTCAGTGGCTTCAGCAGCTTCTCAAGTTCGGAGTGTTTTACATTGCCCGAAACCGAAACAACGATGTTCTCAGGACGATAATACCGCCTAAAAAAGCGAATTAAATCAGCTCGCCGCATTCGCTTAACACTCGTCTCCGTTCCTAAGATCGGGCGCCCCAGCGGATGGGTTCCGTACGCCATCTCCAAGAAGAGATCGTGAGCAAGCTCCTCGGGCGACTCGTCGACCATTGCAATTTCCTGAAGGATCACTCGTTTTTCTCGATCATACTCCTCGGCGTCGAAATTCGAATTCAATAGAACGTCATTCAGAATGTCCATTGCGAGTTTTAAATCACGATCGAGCATTAAAATATGAAAGCAGGTGTTCTCGCGCGAAGTAAAAGCGTTAAAGTCTCCCCCTACCTGATCAACCTGACGCGCAATATCAAGCGCGCTTCGGGTGGGGGTTCCCTTAAAAAGCATGTGCTCCAAAAAATGAGAAATTCCGGCCTCGCGCGGAGCCTCGTGCCGAGTACCGACCTTAACCCAAACCCCGACAGAAATACTCCGGAATCCGGGTTGACGCTCGGAGAGCAGAGTAAGTCCGTTCGAAAAGACCGTCTTTTTAAAGGGGGTAACCCGAGGTTTCATAGCGATGAAGCTACCCCCCCTCTTCGGCGAAGGCAAGCAATGCGCATTTTTCTCTTCACTTCCCTTATCGAGGGAGCGGTTGTAAAACCAAGGTTAATCATGAGAACTCCGAAGGGTAAAAAAGCAGTTCGGCCTGAGATTCTTCCTCCTGAAGAGCCCGAAATTGAAGAGCCCGAAGAGGCAGAGTCGCACGCGCTCGAAACGACGACTCGAATGCCTGCGCTTGCACCCTTCGACCCCCTTCGCAGATACATGAAGGAGGTGGGCCGCTATCCCTTATTAAGTAGGGAAGAGGAACTTCGCTTAGCCAAGGAACTTCACCTCGACGGAAACATGGATGCCGCTCGGAGGTTAGTCGAAGCGAATCTGCGCTTAGTCGTAAAGATTGCGATGGAATACCGCTCGATCTACACACAGCTGCTCGATTTGATTCAAGAAGGAAACGTAGGCCTGATGAAGGCCGTCTCGAAATTCGACCCCGCTCAAGGCACACGCTTAGGCTATTACTCATCTTGGTGGATTCGATCCTATATTCTTAAGTACCTGCTCGATCACTTCAGACTCGTTAAAATCGGAACTACCCAAGCCCAGAAGAAACTCTTCTACCACTTAATGCGCGAGAAACAGCGGCTCGAAGCCCAAGGCATTCTGGCGGGGCCAAAACTTTTAGCCGAGAAACTGAACGTGAGAGAAAAAGATGTAGTCGAAATGGAACAACGCCTCTCAGGAAGAGGCGCTGAAGTCTCCATTGACGCGCCGGTTGGCGCAGCTGGCGACGAAGGCAGGAGAACTTCTTTTGGGGAATTGATGCCGTCCAACGCCGAGGCCGCCGATGAGGTTCTGGCCAAACATGAGCTTCTGGAACGCTTGAAAATTCAACTTCCGGAATTCAGAAAACTGTTAAATGAGAAAGAACTTCGAGTTCTAGAAGATCGCCTACTGTCCGAAGAACCTAAGACATTACAAGAGGTTGCAGATCTATATGGGCTTACACGCGAGCGTACACGGCAGATCGAGGCCAAGGTCATTTCAAAGCTCAGAGACTTTCTTCGCTCCTCAGGATTCTCAGATGAACGCTAAGAATTCCACCGGACTTGATATCTCCCTTTACATCGCCCTTTTTCTTATGCTACTTCCCGGCTGAAACACTTTACTGGCAACACTGTTCCCATGATTGAGATCACATGCAGTTTTCAGTGATCGACGAAGAGTTGGGAATCAAGAAATCGGAATTAGGAAATCGGAATGTCCAATACAGCATTAAAAGCAAAGAAATCGGAAATCGTTCAGAAATTCGGTCGCGCTGCCACCGACACGGGTTCTCCCGAAGTGCAAGTCGCCCTTCTTACTGACCACATCAAAGAACTCAACCAGCATTTTTCCGTCCATCCTAAGGACCATCACTCCCGCCGCGGATTGTTGGACATGGTTGGACAGCGCCGTCGTTTGCTCAATTACTTGAAGAAAACGGAACCGAAGCGCTACAACCAGATTATCACCGCTCTTGAACTGAGAAAGTAAGACGAATTTTTCATTGCTTTTTTAAGGCATTGAACGATTCTGAAGCGGAAAAATAATAGTAAAAGCGTAAGCGATAGGTGGACCTACGCCCGTTCGTTGAAGGTAACCTGTTTCCGTTTGGAGATCGGTTGAGAGTTCACCGTACGGGCA
>CANJNU010000169.1 GCA_947475645.1 Bacteriovoracaceae bacterium
ACCAGGTGCTTCGTATGCAGATGACGCCTCGGTTCTGCTTCATGAGCTACAACATGCCACGACCACCGACAACTACTCAGCAAGCGGAAGACTGAATCAATTTTGGTATGACGAGGCAGGAGCCCTGAACGAAGCGGTCTCGGACTTCTTTACCCTAGTTTATCTCGAGCCTCAAAATACACATGGATTAGATAGTAAAATATTTAGTCGCTGGGCGCTGGGAACATTTGTTCCAAAGCGCAGTGGTATTCGTGGTGCGCATCGATGTCCTGTTTATGACCCCAGTTACCCAAACTGTGGCCAATTTCCTTCATTTTCTGCAAATAATTCTACCGTAAGTTTTGTTTATCCTGATGGTCTAGGCTGGCCTTATCCCAATAATTCGATGGGTCCCAGTTATCTAAACGAGGTTTACGGTTCATTTAGAGGCCAGGAAGAAATTCACAATAACGGAATTTTATTAGAGGGCGCACTGTGGGATGTCTACGAAGCGATAAAATTCTATCATTCGAGTAATCCCCAGGAAGCGCGAGATCTGGTTCTGCAACTTGTGCTCGAGTCGATTCGGCATCTTTCGAAGCCTAGCATTCAGTCGGTCTCTCCCGTAAATTTTAGGGGACTCGCTCAGGCAATGGTGACTTACGGAGCTGCGGTAGGCTTATCGCCCGCTGAGCAGACAGCGATGGCTGCGGCGCTTACTTTGCGGGGCCTCTACGGTGGAACGCAGCTCACCACGCAGTGGGGTGCAGTGGGCCCGGGAAATGTGGGCGTTACGCCCGGAATTCGTGTGGTGGATAATCCCGTGGTGTTGAGAACGTGGTTAATCAATCTTACCAATGACATTACTGCGGGAACGTTGATCCCGCAGGGAATCGAAACAGGTTTGAATGGACGCTTAGATGCGGGCGAACTTGCTTTGGTTTGGTTTGACTTGGAGAATGTTGAGTCGGTGACCGCGGGAGGCGTGCAGCTTACGGTAACTTCGTTGGATAACAAAATTACCTTCGATCCTGATCTAAATTTGGCAGTACTCGATAATGCGAATCAGATAGCGCAGATTCAATATTATAAAGTAAACGGAACCTCGATTGTGTCCGATCTCTCGTCAAATCAGCCGAGTTATAACGTTCCAACGGGAAATAGTTACTTTAAGACGAATCCTTTCTTCGATCGAACCTATAAAACCGGGTTTTGGATTCGTGTCAGCCGGAATGCATCGCATGGAGATACCATGATCGTGCGTGTTCAGGCGAAACCCAGTAACGGATTATCTACCACGGTGGATTTTCCGCTGGTGATTCACTAAGAGGGTTAAATGAAATTCGACCTATTGAAGAAGATTGGAATTCTCGGCACACTGGGAATTGTAGCGGGCGCTGGATTTCTATCGCTGCGGGGGCAAATTCCTTCTCGGTCGACTCCTCGCCCCGCGCCAAGCTCAATCGGATTGATGCCCAGGGTTTCTCCTTCGGTAAGTCCCTCGTTCCCTGCTCAGAGTCAGGGAGTGCGTGCCGGAACTGAATTTAAGTTGAAGGAATCGTTGGGAGATTCGGTGGACCTCTTTTTTGGACCGGATGGAAGGTTGGGAGAGATTCGTGGACGGATGGGGGCTACATCGAGGAAAGTGCCGAATTTTCAGCCAAAGGACGCTGCTGCGGCTTCGGCTCGGGGGAAGGCTATTCTAGAATCGGTGCAAGATTCTTTGGGGGTGGCTCCCGGCTTTCCATTGGTTGAAGTTCATGTTCAAATTGGGGTGATCTCGGCTCAGGTTACTTATCAGCAGAGTTTGGCTGGCATCCCTGTCGAGCCAGGTGGCCGAGTGGTTATCGATTTAGGGAGTCATGGAGAGCTGTTGGGGCTTTCGTCTGAAGCTTGGTCGAGCGTAAATTTGATCAATGAGGTGAAGTTGGACTCGGGTTCGGCCGGACGGATAGCAGTGAATGCGATCGAAGAGAAGAATACGGCGATGAGTTCGGGTTCGGGTTCTTCGGTGATCTGGGTAAGTAGACCGATAGGGGGAGGCTCTCCGGAGGGCCGCCATGCTTACCAATTTATGGTGAATGGACGAATGGTCGTTGTAGACGCCTCGAGTGGCGCGGTGCTGAAGCGAAGAGATGTTCGAATCCATTAATGAGTTATTCGATCATCTGGAAGCGCTTGCGAACTTCGGCTGAAGGAAATGCATTAAAGTGCCACCACTCGTGAGGAATGGAAACGAATCCAGAATCGACCAGAGATTGCCTGAGAATTCTTCGATTTTGAAGGTGACTCGGATCGAGCTTACCGAGGTGCACGAGCTCGTCTTCCTTTTGGGGCTCAGAGGCCTCAGTGAACTCGTCGAACGCAGTTCCCATTTCGACTTCTTTTTTTCCTTCATCCACACAGGTGAGGTCGATTGCGCATCCAAAACTGTGAATCGATCCTTGAGCTGGATTGGCCACGTAGGCTTCGTGCGGCGTGCCTTCCACAAAGTTCCAGAGAAGTTTTTGAACTGAGCAAGGGCGGAGTGCGTCGAAAATTAAGAACTGCCAGCCGGGCTTAAGCTCGCTGAGGCGGTGGATAGCCATTTTTAGTTTTTCAGCAGCATCCCGATGGAGAAAAGGCACATCAAATGGGCCGTAGACATTCTTGTTCATGAAGTTGTTCGTACTTGCGTAGCGAAGATCAAAATGAAGCGAGCCGAGAATGCGTAGATCCACATAATCGGGATTGCGGCTGAGCATATGGAGTGTTTCAAGAAGTGATAATGCGGTGCTCACTTTATTTATGGAACCACTCGAGCGGCGGCATGTCTAGAGATTCATGAGATCGGACGAAATAATGCAGCACGGCGAATTTTCTCTTCTTGTCAGCTTCTGGTTTAAATGACTACAAATGGTAAGTGTGGATAACAGCGGCATGAACCCAGAGATTGTGAAACTTCAGATTGGCCTGATCGGTGTTGAGGGACCTATGGTTCTTCAGGTCACCAATGAGGACGATTCGATTCACTGGGTTGGCGCGCCCGCTGAGGACGTAGAAAAGCTTCTCGCTGGTAGAGATCGTGCGTATTTCTATGCGCGCGTGGATAAGCGAGACCTCAGCCTAGGACAAGAAGCTCCCACTCAAAAGTGGTGAAGAATTTCGACTAATTCGGCGCCATCGGCATCACTATGTTCGTCGCCCATGGGGGTCGAATCAAGTCTGGATGCGAGTTGACCGCCGGTCTTCGAGAACTTCATGGAGTGATCGTGGTGTTTGCTCTTGAAGCGAAGAGTGTCTCCTCGTGATTTCAGTTCAACTTCACCCTGGCATACGCACAGAAAAATAGGCTGTCCTTCGTGTGCTTTGAGAAAGAAGCCGGTGCCCCTGACTCCCAGTGTTGCGGTTCGAGTACTAATTCGAAAGGGGCGCTTGATATTGCCTGAATTCTGGGTGGCAGCAAGCAAGCCGCCTTCCTCAATTGCTATTTGCTGAGTTTGTGGCTCGCCCTTTTTTGATTCTAAAATTCGGATTCGAGTTCTTGGTCGAAGCTTGAGTGCCGTTTGAGCGCCTGTTTGTTGCAAAATGAGAATTGCTCCCCCTTTTTCGCCCGTACTCACTCGGTCTCCAGGCTTGAGCGTGGTGCCTGTGGATGCCGCTTGGCTGAGTCCATGTGAGGTGACCGAGAGCCCCTCGGACGATAAATGAACTCGAACTGAATTTGCAGCGAGGAGCAAGGGAGAATGGCCCAGGAGGATTAACGTGGCGACGAGGCCAGAAAGGAGATTCATTGAGTTCACCCAGAATAAAAAAAACCCGTTGCAGGTCTGAACCATGCGACGGGTTGAACACCAAAAAAATGGTGGATCGAGAGGGAGTCGAACCCACGACCCGATGATTAAGAGTCATCTGCTCTACCAACTGAGCTATCGATCCGTTGGGCTGGGGTTAGCATTCTTAGGGGGCGAGTGCAAGAGTTTTGGTGCCGTGTTATCTTCAGTGCAAATGAGAACTTTTCTGTTGATCCTCTCTTTGTGGCCGAGTGCTGTGGGTGCAACAAGTTTCTACGAGCGACCCATGGAAGAAACCGTTCAAGAGTCGCCCGTGATTGTTCGGGGGCGAATGGGGCGA
>CANJNU010000170.1 GCA_947475645.1 Bacteriovoracaceae bacterium
AGAGGTCTTCGACTGAATGAACATCGCGTGCGAGCTCGGGGAGTTTGGCGCTTAAATAAAGGGGTCTTTGAGCGAGGGATTCGATGACGTTTTTTTCACGTTCCTGAATAGCTCGCACTACTTTTAAAGCAGGCGAGTCGGCATGAACGGGCTTCTCGAAATAGTCGAGCGTACGGTTGAGAACAATTCCGTCAAAACGGAATCCGTGAGCCTCTACTTTTTCGAGAAAATGGAGGGCTTCGGGAGCCGTGTCTGGAGCCGGAACTGTGACCATGATAAAGCCTACGGCCTTGGACTGAAGCAGGGTGGTGATGTTTTTTAAATTGCGAACGAAGTTCACTCGAACTTCAAAAAGTGAAGCTCCAAAGTCATAGAGATGAGTAATAAAGCCTGCTCCAGTAAGTCGTTCGAGTACGCTAAACGCTCTCTTCATTCCGGCAGCAATGAGCGCATTTGCAGGCTTTACAAGATAACGAATTAGGCCCGATTCAAAAAGCTGCGATAGAAGTTGGGGTGCATCCAAGAATTCAAGTGTATTTCGGCTGGGGGGCGTGTCGAGAATAATGCAATCGAACTTGTGCTGATTGTCTAAGTCGTAGAGGCGTTCGAGTGCCATGTATTCGTTCGTTCCCGAGAACTCCTTTGCAAAGATCTGAAAAATGGGGTTGTCCATGATTCGCTGGGCGACGGCTGGATCGGGGGCTAGGTCGCGAACAAAAGTTTCGAACGTTTGACGAGTATCCGGAACGATCGCTGCGAGTGTTCCTACGAACTGATCGGGAACTTTTTTTCCGGCAGCGTGCGCCTTTTCCCAAGCCGCCTTCACTTGAGGCGTGAGATCGGTAGGATCGTTTCCGAGCGTCTTTATTCCCAGCGAAGTGGCAAGTCTCTTGGCAGGGTCGATGGTAATGACCACGGCCTTGCGTCCTAAGAGGGCGGCTCGAAGGGCCAGTGCTGAACTGAGAGTGGTTTTTCCTACTCCCCCGGTACCGCAGGTGATGACAATACGGCGTTCGCTGAGAATGGTGTCGATTGACCGATAAGTGGCTTTTTTGATCACGTGTACTCCTTGGCCCGAATTTGCTCGCACAGGGCAGAAATAATCACGTCTTCATGGCCGAACTGAGAAGGGGGAGGAACCATGAGGAGTTCAGCAAATTGAAGATTTTGATCCTTCCAAAGGCGTAGGTTGTGAACCTCTAGAATTTCGCGCTTACGGGCGTAGTCGAGCGCCGAATCGGCGAGCGGATTCTCCCATGAATGGGGAAGGTCAGTTGCTGTGCCTGGGTTAAATTCAGCTGTCTCTTCTCCGTCTCTTTTTGAGGAAGGGAAACGTCGATTAACAATGAACGTAGGCGGATTTTTCGGGAACAAATTCAGTAAGTAATCTTGAAGTTCGAGAGATTCTACAAGCGGCATCTCTTCTGGAAGAGAGACGATTACGTGTGAGGTTTGTTCGGGGTCGCGGAATGTTTCGAGCATGGCTTCTGCGTCGTGGTGAATTGGGCCGCCCGAAAAAAGTCGAGCAAAGTTGGCCGTACTTTGAAACATGGCTAAGCCATACCCGGTTGAGGGCATGTCGATAATGACGCGATCGAAGAACTGCCGCTCGTACCAAACTTTTCCCAGAAGCACGAGTTCGTGAATTCCAGGCGAAGCCTTCGAGAGGTAGCGCATGACTTTGTTTTGAAGAAAGATTTTGGTGAGTCGGGGAACCCCAATTTTTAAACCGATGTATTCTTCGAAGGCAAGGCTAGCTTCGCAGTTCACGTGCCAGAGGTTTTTACTCACATGAATCCGTTCGCCTTGGGGGCGTGTCGGATCTTCAAAAGTCACCCAAAGGGTCTTCTTATTCTCGTCGGCTAAACATTGAGCAATAGCTTGTGAGACGACCGTCTTTCCTACGCCGCCCTTCCCGCCCACGAATACGAGTTTCTTTTGAAGTGCAACCTTGAGGTCACGGCTTACGGATTTCATGGCAGGTGAATCCAATCCACACGCACGGGGGCGCGGTTTATTCGATCGCGTTCGGATGAGGTGAGCTGACGGTCAGTATCGAGTACTATTTTTCTGAATTGGGTTCCGCCGGTATCGATAAAGGCTTGGAGGGCGGAATCGGAAGGAATGAAGTTCTTACAAATCCAGGTGAGTGGCAGGTTCTTAAACGGAGCCCATTCGGTAGGCTGCGGCTCGAGATCAGTTTGAATGGCGAGAGAGTTTAGTTTTTTGATGTTGTTCAGATAGGAAGCGCCTTCGGCGGTGGGAAAAAAGTTGGCAGCAACGCGAATGGCTTTATTTTGCGGCAGCAGATTCAGAAGGTCCATGTGCGTGTAAGCGGGCCAGTAGTCGGTAACGAAGAAAAGCGGCGATCCGGCAGGAAGGGCTTCGAGTCCGGCCTTATCTTCAAACTTTGGAAACGAAGCGGTGGCAAACGTGATGGACCAGTCTCCCTGCAGAGCTTTGAGGCGTTTGGCTTCGTCGACTGTAGGAAAACGGGAGAGAACTAAAGTGAGTTTCTGAAAGCGAATGGCGTTCAGTTGCCGGATTTCTTGTTCGACGGGCATTCCCGCTCGTAAACCCACGAACTCCACTCCTTGGTCGGCAAGCCTCTTCCATGCTGAAGCGGTGTCTTCGGCCGGAAAATGGTCTGATTCGATCTGGATTCGCTGTGCGCCCTTGATTAACAAAACCCGCTCCAAATCGTCTACCCAGGCATTCCTCGCTTGCAGTAAGTAGTTTCGCACCCCAGGAAGAAGAGAAAACTGAGTGACTTCGAGGGGATCGGGAAGATGGTCGACAAAAATCGTCTCTTGAATGGACGAAGAGGCAATCGGAACGGACACAGTAGAAGTGCCGAGAAGGGCGGCCGTTAAAAGAATGCCGAAGAGTTGAGGGGTCATTCGGCGGCCAGAAGACCACATTGAGGGTGTGGATTCAAATACAACCTTGCAAAATGAGGGTGAATTTCTGAAAATGAAGACTAGATTAATTACGGTCAATTCGTTCTCTTGAATAGGGGATATTTCGCAATGCGTCGCAATCAAAAGATGGTGCAGGCTTTTTTTCATACTTTCTTGCCAATGGGTTTAGCTGGATGTGCAGTTCTTTCTTTGGCCTCGTGCGGCCCCAAGGCCTTTGTTCGGGGAGAATACGACGACCCGACGCGCGTTGAGCTCTTGGATGATAAATTTAACGAAGCCGATATGCAGCAAATGGCCGATACCGTGATTCGCGCCATGGTGTCTTGCGGATACGTGGCCAATGCTCCAAAGCCGCCTGTGGTGGTGGTTGAAAAAGTGAAGAATCGAACCGAAGAACACATCGATACGCTGTCGATGACCGATAAAATTCGCACCTCGCTGATTAAGTCTGGAAAAGTGCGGTTTGTGAATAAAGAAGAGCGCGATTCGATCTCAGAAGAATACGATTATAGCGCCACGGGCGCTGTATCAGGCCCAACCCAGAAGAAGAAGGGTTCGCAGATTGGGGCAGACTACATTTTGAGTGGCTCGCTTGCTACTAACGTCCAGCAAGTAGGCAACGACAAGTTCATCTATTACAAGCTGACGATGAACCTAACGAACCTGGAAACTTCTACGATTGATTGTGTGGAAGAACGTGAACTGCGCAAGAAATACAAAAAGCAATCCATTGGGCTTTAAGTTTCATTGGGTGGGTGCCGGAATTGGGCTTTTTGCGATGCTGGGCCTTTCCGGCTGTGCTTCCTCGCGTATGCTCGATCAGGAATCCGACCGACTTTTTAGAGAACAGCAGTATGAACAGGCGGCCGACCATCTAAAGAAGGGGCTTGAGGCGCAAGGTGAGGGCTCACGCGATGAGCTTCTCTACTTGATGGACTGGGGCTTAAGTTTGCATTCGGCGGGAAAGTACGAAGAAAGCACGAAAGTACTTTTGAAGGCCGATGCCATGGCCGAAATTAAGGACTACACCTCGCTTGTGAACGAGGGTGCGACGCTACTGACCAGCGAGAACTTGAAGCCTTACGCGGGCGAGGACTTTGAAAAGGTATTGATTAACACTTACCTGAGTATGAACTTTGCGCTTCAGGGTGACTGGGAGGGCGCTC
>CANJNU010000171.1 GCA_947475645.1 Bacteriovoracaceae bacterium
AATCCCTACTCTGTAGCCGATGGCAAGGGCGATACCCGCGTGGTGGTTCAGTTGCGTAGTGATGCAACCTCTGAACTGGTTCAAGAGGGCAAGCAATGGATTCTTCGGGTAAAGTCAACCGGCGCGGCCGTGGCGTCGGCCACACCCCCGGCAGCGGCCGCACCCCCGGCAGCGGCCGCAGCACCTCTAACCGACGCCGAAACGTTAAATAAGCTTCTGGATTCTCGCGAAACGCGCGAGTTTTCCGGACGCCCCGTCAGCCTTCAGGTTCGTGATGCCGACGTGCACGATATTTTGCGCCTGATTGGCGACGCCAGCGGCTTTAATATTGTAGTGGCCGAGGACGTGAAAGGAAAGCTAACGCTTTCATTGTCTGAGGTTCCTTGGGATCAAGCACTGGATTTGGTTTTAAGAACTCTGAAGCTGGGAGCCGAACGCAATCAAAGCGTGCTAAGAGTAACCACCTTGGCCTCTTTGACCGACGAAAAACGGCAAGAGATTATGGCGAAGAATGCCGCTAAGGCCAGTACGCCCACCGTCACCAAAGTGTTTCCCATTAGTTTTGCCGATCCAACTCTGTTGGCCGAAACACTTCGTGTTTTTGGTTCTTCGTCGGTGTCGGCGTCGGCGGGTCAGTCAATGATGGGCGGGAGTTCGGCACTGAGCGAAGACTTAGGCAAAGTCAGTCCCTATCAATTTAAGGTCGATAAGCGCACGAATAGTATTATTGTTCAGGATCTTCCAGAAAATGTAGAAAAAATTGCCAAGCTCGTTCAGCTCTTGGATACGCAAACGCCGCAAGTTCTTATCGAGGCCAAGGTGGTCGAGGCTACCGAAGGTTTTGGAAAAAGCTTTGGGGGTACCTTGGGCTTTGGCGGATCGAGCAGTAATAGTTTAATTGCCAGCTTTAATGGTGCGAATCCGCTCGATGCGTTGGTGGGCTCGCCGGGGGTTTTTTCCGGAGGATCGAATATTGGAGACAGCTCCAAATCCGGAAGTCTTTTTGGGATCTCACCCAAGATTTCGTTCTTGCCGGGGGTAAGCCGTCTGAATGCTATTTTGAATATCGCCGAAAGCGAAAGTGCCATTAAGGTCATTTCATCGCCTAAAATGGTGGTTTTGAATAAGGAAACGGCCACTGTAAAGCAGGGGACTCCGGTAGCAATTCCACAAACCACTGTAAGTAACGGCGTAAGTATTAATACCGTAGTTGTAAGTCAGGCTGAAGTGGGCCTTACCGTTACGCCCACTGTAACGGCTGAGGGGTCAGTTCAGCTTGAAATTACGTTAAATCGGGGTGTTCCCTTTAACTTGCCGGGTGGAGCTGGGCAAGCTGTTGCGAATCGCGATTTAAAGACTAAGGTTTTGGTTGATAATGGGTCGACCCTAGTAATTGGGGGAGTTTATACTTCTCAAACCAACAAAACCGCATCGGGATTTCCATTTCTAAGAAAAATTCCATTTCTAGGTGTGCTCTTTGGTAGCGAGACCGAGGACACAACGCGCACAGAACTCTTTTTCTTTATTACTCCAAGGGTCTTAAACGCAAAAGAAGCTGGAATGGGTGCATGAACACCCGCCCGAAGTACTCGCCCGTTATTTTTGAGTACCTCAAAAAATATCAGGATAATCCTCAGTCACGAATTTTTGCGCCCTTGGCAGAGGCCTATCGTCGTGCGGGCTTAGTAGATGAGGCCATCGAAATCGCTCGCGAAGGCTTGGTGATTCATCCTCATTTTATAGGGGGGCGAGTGGCGCTGGCTCGTGCGCTATTCGATAAGGCTGCGTACGATGACGTAATTAGTGAACTCTCCCAAGTCGTTCAAGATGTGCCGGATAATTTGGTGGCTCAGCGATTGTTTGCAGAATCTTGTTTAATGAGGGGTCATGTTCTTGAGGCGCTGGGTGCCTACAAGATGCTTCTATTTTTTGCCCCGCACGATACCGAAGTAGAAAAGTTTGTGAGAGAGCTTGAATCGCAGGCCTATGATCGCGGCGCGTTAGTGCTTCGGACTGATTTACCTGAATTTCACGAAACCTCGGCCGCGACGGCCGTTGACTCTAACCCGGCCGAGAAGAGAGCGAAGTGGGTGAGGCGTGTTGAGAGGCTTCAGGTCATGCTGCAAAACATTGAAAGGTACCGTGGCCGCAACCGAGTTGCGCCGCGTTAGTACAGGTTACTTACTGTCGTGTTGACACTTGCTCGTTCCTTTGGGATATCTTCAATTCCACCGGAAGTTTATCCAAAGGATTTAAGCCATGTACGCAACGAACCAGTTTCGCAAAGGTCTGAAAGTAGAAATCGAAGGAATTCCCTACGAAATCATCGATTTCCAGCATGTGAGCCCTGGTAAAGGTCGGGCCTTTACTCGCACTAAGCTCAAAAACATGCTCAATCAGAACGTGATCGAACGAACCATCACTTCTGGAGATAAAGTCGACCGTGCGAATACTGAGCAAATTGAAGTGCAATATCTTTACAAGGATGCTGACGGCTACACTTTCATGAATCAGTCCAATTACGAGCAAGTGGTGCTCTCACCGCCTCAGTTGGGCGATGCAAAGGACTTCCTGCAAGAAAATTGCGTCATTCAAATTATGTTCTTTAATGAGCGCCCCATTGGCGTAGAGCTGCCCACTTTTGTGAGCTTGAAGGTAATCGAAACGGATCCTGCGTTCAAGGGCGACACTGTTACTGGCGGAACCAAGCCTGCACGTGTGGAGACTGGCGCAACAATTCAAGTGCCCTATCATATTAAAGAAGGCGATACTTTGAAGATCGATACTCGGGATTATAAATACGTGGAAAAAGTGAGCAAATAACGTGGCGAAAAAAAAATCCGCAGCTTCTCAGCCTAAAGTTGGAGCAAGTTCCGAATTGGTTCGGTTAGAGCGGATTTTTAAGCTCATGAATCGTCATGGTATGACGGAAGTCGAAATTGAGTTTAAGGGTGAGCGACTAAAAGTCTCTTCACGTTTGAGCTTGGCGCCGGTGGTTCATGCATCGCTCGGTTCTGTCGAGGCGGTTGCCGCATCGCCTGCTACGACTTCTGTTGTGGCAGCATCGGTTGCGGCAACTCAACCCGCTTCTAACCAAAAACAAGTGCTCTCTCCGTTTGTGGGTACGTTCTATATCTCTGGTTCTCCAGGGGCCGACCCGTATGTAAGAGAGGGTCAAGTGGTGAAGCGCGGAGATGTGCTTTGTATCGTGGAAGCCATGAAGCTAATGAACGAGATCGAGGCCGAAACCAGCGGCAAGATTATTAGTATTTTGGTAGAAAATGGCCAACCCGTGGAATTTGGGGAACCGCTGTTCGTGATTGAAACTAAGTGAGTTCAAATGTCACAAACACTGTTCAGTAAAGTTCTAATCGCCAATCGTGGAGAGATTGCTCTGCGTGTAATCCGAGCTTGCCGTGAGCTTGGAATTCAAACTGTGGCAGTCTATTCTACAGCCGATGAGCATTCGTTGCATGTGAAGCTGGCGGATGAGGCCGTTTGCATTGGTCCTGCGCAGTCAAAGCTTAGCTATTTAAATATTGCTAGCTTGCTATCTGCTGCCGATATTACCGATGCTGACGCGATTCATCCGGGATACGGATTTTTGTCTGAAAATGCAGAGTTCGCGCGCCTGTGCGGTGAATGTGGAATTACCTTTATTGGTCCCACCCCTGATAATATTCGGCAGATGGGTGAGAAAACCCGAGCTCGGCAAATTGCCCGCGAAGCGGGCGTGCCGCTGCTGCCGGGTACAATGGGTGCGGTTCCCGATGTGGCTGCAGCATTAGTAGAGGCTGAGAAAATTGGTTACCCCGTTATTCTAAAGGCCGCAGCGGGTGGGGGTGGCAAAGGCATTTACGTTGTTTACAGCGCGCAGCAGCTTCGTGGTTCGTTTGATCGTGTGAGCTCGGAAGCCGCGGCTGCTTTTGGAAATGGCGCGATGTATTTGGAGAAATACTGTCAGCAGCCGCGCCATGTAGAAATACAGGTTCTGTGTGACAACCATGGAAATCGCATCACTTTAGGCGAACGTGATTGTACCATTCAGCGTCGTCATCAGAAGT
>CANJNU010000172.1 GCA_947475645.1 Bacteriovoracaceae bacterium
AACGGACTTGTTGTCCATCATAATCAGGAACGCGGGTTTTTCTGAGACGACCTTCGCCTTGAAGTCATCAAAAGAAGTGGTGCTATCAATAACGTAATCCTTAATGACAATACTTTTGCTAATATCTTTTTTAATCGCTTCATAAACTTCGACAAAGTCTGCGCTGCCCTTACGGACCACGAGCACAGGAATTTTGTCAGCAGCATGGGCGACTGAATTCAGTAAACTACCAATGAGTCCTAGGGATGTAAGTAGTTTATTCATTTTGCACCTCCGACAACTTCGGAGATCTGTGTGAAGCCCAATTTCTTGAGTTTCTCAGTATCGAACGCCTTAAGTGCTTCCACTACTTTCTTGGCGTCAGCCCCCTTTTTCACATAAAGCTGAGGATAACCAACCTCGGAACTCTCTGCGATTGCTGCCACTTTGGTTGTAAACTTTTCTTTTAATGACTCATAATCATCCGGCGCCACCATAATGACATCGGCCGATTTAAAGACGAGAAGCGGAAATAAATCTTCCGGTTTAGTTACCGACTTTAGTCCCTTTGGCGACTTACCGGTAATCTTCTGAATGAGATCCTTCAGATTTTCACGATCGACGATCTCAACCATTCCGGCCTTAGCCTTAGTGAGATCCATCCCCGCTGCTGCTTCTTCTAGCGCATAGAATTTGTATTTGAAGCTATCGGATGCGTCTTTCTTAAACCGCATTACAGGCTCATACTCTGGGTTAAATTGCTGATATTCGGAAGGAGCAAGAACAAAACCAGGAGTTTTAGACTTCACTTCTTCTTGGAACTCCTTAAATTTTGCAAAAATAGTGAGTTCAAGCCCTGCCTTTGAAAATTCAGGCTTCAGCACCGCTTCGCGCTCCTGCACACTTTTGGTGCTGGAGTAATAAGCAAGAACAGCATCACCCGCATAAGATGCGTTTGAAGCTAAAAGAGAAAGTACGCCCACAAGCGTTCCTTTTCGCATCATTGCGAAACAAAGCGAGCTCATTAGCATCCAATCCCCCTTTCCCACTTTTTCCCATTTCGCCGTTTTGGCTTTTTGGATTTTCATAATTTCTTCCAGTTTTCTCATGATTGCAGTACTTCAAATTTCAGGCGATCAAAGCTTTTGTAAGACTCTCTTCAGAAGCGCGCATCATCTGCACTTAAACTCCGGCTTAAAACACACACTTCACTCATTTGTAATCGCTTGTGAAAAGCGTAACGGATAAATAGGCCTCGGTCTAAAAAAAAATTTAAAAAATGAATGAATCCGGGCACTCATGTGCCTTTGAGTCGTCAAGATTTCGTCACACTAATCGCGGAGACGAAGGATATCGGACACCTGCCCCCGCAGGTGCCCCAACAGCCTTACCTCAGACCTGAGTCAATACAGACACGTCAGCTTATTGCCGGTTAAGCGATTTCAATTTTATCACTACCATTCTTTGGAGCCGCCTTCTCAACTTCACTTTCACTGAGTAGGCGAGGCCGTTCATGCTTAGTAATTACTTCGGGAGAAACGATACACTTCTTAATGCCAGTACGAGTAGGAAGCTCGTACATCACTTCCAGCATCGCCTGCTCCAAAATAGCTCGCAAGCCACGCGCACCCGTATTTCGCTTAATCGCCTCTTTTGCTACAACAACGAGCGCTGCTGGCTCAAACTCGAGTTGAACACCATCGTATTCAAACAGCTTCATGTACTGCTTAACGAGTGCATTCTTAGGTTTCGTTAGAATATCAACCAAAGCAGCCTCATCGAGCTCCTCGAGTGTAGCAACAACTGGAAGGCGACCGATGAACTCGGGAATCAAACCAAAACGCGTCAAATCCTCGGGCTCGGCTTGTCCCAATAACTTAGAAGGAGATTCCTCAGTTTTTGAACTAATCGAGGCTGCTAGGCCCAAGCTACGCTTGCCTTTTCTGACTGCAACAATTTTATCGAGCCCCACAAATGCACCGCCACAGATAAAGAGAATATTCGAGGTATCCACCTGAACAAACTCCTGCTGAGGATGCTTTCTTCCACCCTTAGGCGGAACGTTAGCAATGGTGCCTTCGATAATCTTCAAAAGGGCTTGCTGAACACCTTCACCACTCACATCGCGAGTAATAGATGGGTTCTCGCTTTTACGAGAAATCTTATCAACCTCATCGATGTAAACGATTCCTCGCTGCGCACGTTCGACGTTATTGTCGCACGCTTGCAGCAAGTTCAAGATGATGTTCTCAACGTCCTCGCCTACATAGCCCGCCTCAGTGAGAGTCGTTGCATCAGCCATAGCGAAAGGCACGTTCAGTAAGCGAGCCAAACTCTGAGCCAAAAGGGTCTTACCCGAACCCGTAGGCCCGATCAGAAGGATATTGCTCTTTTGGAGCTCGATCATATCCTTGTCTTTAGATGTTCCCTTTTTATCACCCAAATGCTGAATTCGCTTATAGTGATTATAAACAGCCACTGAGAGAATGCGCTTAGCCCGTTCCTGACCAATTACGTATTGATCTAGATTCGCCTTAATCTCTTCTGGCTTTGGAAGACTACCACCACTTCGCGAAGAAGAAGGCTCTTTCTGGCCCTCTTCGGCAATGATGTCGTTACAGAGTTCAATACACTCATCGCAAATATAAACCGTAGGCCCTGCGATGAGCTTTTTGACTTCACGCTGATTTTTGCCACAGAAAGAACAACAGAGATTACCGAAACCGTCGCCGTATTTTTTTCCGTCCATTGTCATACCCTTGCTACCCTTGTTGTCTTTCTGAAGTTATACCGCGCCACGTTTTTCGACGACTTTGTCGATGAGGCCGAATTCAACAGCTTCTTTACCAGAGAGATAATTATCTCGATCGGTGTCCTTGACTATTTGTTCCATTGACCGACCCGAGTGATTGGCCAAAATAACATTGAGCTGGCGCTTGAGCTCTAAGATCTCTCTTGCTTGAATCTCGATATCGGAAGCTTGCCCCTTGGCGCCACCCAGCGGCTGATGAATCATGATGCGAGAATGCGGCATACTGAAGCGCTTTCCGTGAGCGCCCGCCGTAAGAAGCAACGCCCCCATGCTGGCTGCCATTCCGATGCAGTAGGTGGAAACATCGCATTTAATAAATTGCATTACATCGTAAATACCGAGGCCGGCATAAACCGATCCCCCTGGCGAATTGATGTACATATGAATATCTTTATCGGGATCAGACGACTCAAGAAAGAACATCTGTGCCACTAACAGATTGGCGACAGTGTCATTCACGTCGGTTCCAAGAAAGATAATTCGATCCAAGAGCAGGCGAGAGTAGATGTCATACTGCCGCTCACCTCTTGCGGTCTGCTCGATCACGATTGGATTAGGAATGTAACTGGCCTGACTTGCCTGGCTCGCATGGCCTGCATGATAGGAAGTAAATCCTACTAGGTCGGGGCGAACTAGGTCAGCAGGGACAGTCGGCTGAGCGATACGGATGAGCATCTCGGTTTCTCCTGTTTAAGAGACGGAAAGGGAACCACGTAAACTACCCGAACTTCACTCTATGCTTCGGTACTTCTCACCAAAACTATAGCAAGTAACGTGGACCAGGGCTCCCTACAGGATATGATTATACACAGGCCTTTTTTTGTTGCGCTGTGCTATTATTGAAAACTTTCAGTTTTTTCAATTACTTCCCGGCTATCCTACAGTCGCGCGCCTACCGGAACAGTCCACTTAATCATTCTCTTCGAACTGCAATGAACTCTGAAGGCTCTCTAAGTACGACACCATCGCAGCCCTCAATTGGTCGAGCGTTAGTTCGTCAGAAATCTGACCACAGTGTTCAGAATGTTCTAATATTCGACGAATTTCCTGATGCGCCCACTCTGGAGGCAGGTCACTTAAGGTCGTAACGGCTTGGACCAACTTATGGCCCGACAAAGTTTCTTCACCCAACTGCAACTTTTCAGCTCTGAGGACTTCCATATCCCCTCCCCACAAAAAAATTCGAATCAAAATTCTGCCCTCATTATGAGGACTTGAAGGCAGCCTAATTCTTAGACTTTCTTAGATCAACAAGTTTTCTCAAAAATTTCT
>CANJNU010000173.1 GCA_947475645.1 Bacteriovoracaceae bacterium
CGCAAGATCTTCCCAGCCGTGGGCAATCGTTACTGAATTTCCCATGGCTCTCAACTTTGCGCGATCTGCGCAAGCATGTAAGGCACGATTCACTTGAAGTTTTCGGGTCTCATCCTGATTTTTCTCTAAATCAAAAACGTCGTCCAAGTTCAATAGTCGTGGCATATCCTTCCATACGCCCTCACCTCCACGGCGAAGCCCTAGATGAACGACCCACGAAGCTTGCTTCGAGAGTGCATCTCTGCGCGCGGCGTCACAATTCTCGTCAGGTGGAATACAAATTAAGGCCAATCCGGCACCTTCAAGTGCGGACAGTTCTTGGCTTGAAGGCAGAGCTGCGCAGGACCGCGCTCCTTTTACTAGAAGCTCTTCAGCAAGAGTGTACGCTTTATCAAAACTGCGATTCACCAAAAGTAAGTCGTTCTCTAAAAAATAAGGCGCAACCGCTTGCGCGAGAAGCCCGGCTCCCAAAATAACCGTGGGCGACCCTTTAGCCGACGGCCCCAGAAGCATACGCACTAAACTGCCGTAAGAAGTACCGCCTAACCCTTCCATGTAGCGTGAGCGCACAAACTTTGCGTCTTCAAGGATCTTGGGCATCAACGTATCCAGAAACTCACTCTCAGGCGCTTTTCTCCAGGCTTCCTTAATCTGCCCCAGAATGTCGGTTTCGCCCAGCACGCGACTTTCTAAACCGGTCGCCACCCGAAGAAGGAACTCATACGCATCCGACCCCGAAAAGAACTCGATCTGCGACCCTCCGCGAAGGGTTTCTAACTCCACCATCGCATCCCAGGAAACCCACAAAAGTCGCTGACAAGAATCCAGAAACAGTCCAGAAAAAGTAGAACTGTGAACGAGTTCAGGCACGGTACTGCCTGCGGTCTTACGCAAGTGTACAACTTTTAACTTCGAAAGCAGCTGTGTGGGCGAACTGATGCCATGACTCATCATCTTTTAAAGATACTTAAGAATGCCTGTCCCTTTGTCACAGAACTGTCACAATCCCCTGTTTTTTGTTAGGGTGCGCCCATGCCTCTTTCCTCTCCTAAAATTGGGACAAATATTCTCATTTTTTGCGATGGCGCGTGCTCGGGAAACCCTGGCCGGGGAGGGTGGGGCATCGTAGTGGCCACCCCAACCGGAAAGGTGCGCGAGCTCGGCGGGGCGGCGGCGCACACCACCAATAACAAGATGGAGTTGAGCGCTACAATTGCGGCGCTACGCGTTATTGAAGAGACACCGGGCGAGGCCGATCTCTTTACTGACTCGGTGTATGTCATTCGTGGAATTACCCAGTGGATATGGGCTTGGCAGCGCAAAGGCTGGACCACTGCCGACGGAAAAGAAGTACAGAATCGAGAACTCTGGCAGCAGCTTGCTGGAGCTCTTTTCGCCAGAAAAAATAAATTTTCCGAGACCAAAGATCATAAAATAAATTGGCACTGGGTGAAGGGGCACTCGGGCGTTCCTGGAAATGAGCGTGTTGATGCAATTGCGGTTGCATACAGCCAGGGCCACTCCATTTCGCTCTATCGGGGGCCCCTCTTACAGTACGGCGTTCCTCTCTATGACTTACCCGCGTCGACGGCCCTTCCGGAGCGCTCTTCGAGTGAAAAAAAACCCGAGAAAACAAAGGCGCATTCCTACCTCAGTCTGATCGGTACGGTACCTGCCCGCCACGCCACTTGGGGCGAGTGCGAACGCCGGGTAAAAGGGCAATCGGGCGCAAAATTTAAGAAAACCACCTCCGAGCAAGACGAGCAAACGGTACTGCGAGGCTGGGGAGTTGATCCTGCAAAACTAAAGGACTAGGTCTTTGCTTGGCATTTCATGCGCTTTAGTGGTATGCCCCGAGCCATGTCACGTGATGATTTAGCGCAAATTGAAGGTGTGGTTACTGATGTCTTGGCAGGCGGAAACTTTAGTGTCGAGCTCCAGGGTGGGCAAAAGCTCTCCGCAAAGCTTTCAGGACGTATGAGAAAATTCCACATCCGCGTGATCCTAGGTGACCGCGTAACTGTGGGGGTTTCCCCTTATGATCCGACGCACGGGCTGATCCTTCACCGCCACAAGGTGGGCGGTCCTGGACCTGGCGCTCAGAGCGGCAGATAATTTTATTAGGCTACTTAGGCTGCTTGAGCTGCGGGCACACCGAGCTGCACTTGGTCTGCCATCGACGGAAGCAGCATCTTCACGAGCTCCTCAAACTCCGCATGGCTGAGGCCTTGGTGCTTTGCGTGCGCCATCATTTTATTGAGGCGTTGATTCAACTGGGGAACATCCACCCCTTGCCCCCCATGTGCGCATTCATTGTAAACCTCTAGAATTTCATCAGAAAATTGCTGCCGGATTGTTTCTAAAAATGACTCTTTATTCATGACTCTTCCTCTCAAAGGCTCATAGCGCGCCTCTAGATGCCTATTCGGTCAGTCTATCCAATAACTTGAGTGACGAGAATGTGTCGGTTCCGACCCATGGGTTGCCGCATACTTTTGGTTGAGAACTGCGTCAAAACCATTGAGCATTGTTCCAATTTTCGACATATTCGGGCCGAATGTGGGGCCGAGAGCTCATCCAGCCTATCGCCAGCCCGGCACCAACCTTGCTTTATCGACCGAATGAAGGGTCACATCATCTTCGCCGTTTTTTGTATCTGGGCCACGACGGCATCTCCCCCTGCCTCCGCCGATGTGCCCCTTGCCTGTTCGTCTGTGATGTTCGATCAACTTCCTGTCGAATTGGGATCGTGTGGGTTCTACCGCCAGTGTATGGAGGCACGAGTGGCCTGCGGCCCTTCCGGATATGCGCTCTCTTACGGCGAGAAATACTGTAAGAAATTCTCAAGCGAGACTCGCCTTTCACCCAAAGGAAAAGCTTGGCGAGATGCCGCCTTAATTTGCTTACAAAAATCTCTTCTACCGATCGTTCAAACCGAGGAAGGAACACAGCCCACCTGCGAGGCTGTGATGGACACTGCTTTCGATAGCCATCCCCTTTGCTATCTCGATCCTGGCAAAGGCGCGATCGGCATCCCCTCGATTTGCGACCTTTCTCTCGTCGATCTTTACTTGATCACCACCGAGGTCGATGGAAGGGATTTGCGCAGCCTCAGAGCAGCAAAACAAATCAACATTGTATCCACTCAATGCGTAGGCGCCTTGAGTGCTGAGCTCAAAAATCTGCAAACAGCCGCAAACGAGGTCGAGTATTGGAGTAATCATTCAATACAAGAACAGAGCTATCTCTTCACGTCTCCTAACGAGAGCGACTTGCTACAAAAACTCGAGTTTTGGAAAGCTAGAGAGCTAAACCATGCTGAGTAAGCAAACAAAAAACTCTCTCGCACGAAGCGCAAGCGCTGCTGCGATCGTTACCGTAGTGATGGCCATTCCGTCGCCCTGGATGGGTGCCACGGCGTGGCTGATGTTGCCGGATTACGCATTTCTTGGACCGCTCCTGGCCTTTGTTATCTGCTTCAACAGCGTTCGATTCATTCTTCAGCTTCCTAGCCTAGGCGTATCCTTCATTACCTTATTGGGTACCGTTGTAGGATACGCGTTCATTACGACGTTTTGGATTCAAGCCAATTCAAAAATGGAATTCCTCGAAAAGATTGAGGTTGCGGGAATGCTCAGCATGACCGGAGCCTTCATCTTTCTATTTCAACTCTTCATCGCACTCTGGCTCATGACTTGGGCCGATCAAAAAATCAGTACTTCGCAACACGCTTCATCTCCTTAAGAGGAGTCTGCGGACAGAAGTTCGGCCGTGGGCCGATCTTGGGAAATTGCCGGCACACCTCGGGCCGCTTCTCGTAAACCGTGCAGCGCCGATCCTCTTTGCCCAAATAAATGCAGTCACGACCATTCCGTTGCTCAAGAATGAAGAGTTGCGACCTGGGCACGAAGGCCTGAATCTTCCCTTCCTTCTCCAGGCGACGCGCAAGCTTCTTCAAAGACTCAGCGGCTTCATCTTCCGTCGTCAAATCTAAACGAATCAGATCAGAAACACTCACTTCCACGGGAAGCGTGCAGCATCC
>CANJNU010000174.1 GCA_947475645.1 Bacteriovoracaceae bacterium
GCTGGTACTCAGCTTCGCACCCATGCTCCAATTCGCATTCAGATTGAGCGCAAACTTTGCCTCTTGTTCTGAACGAACCGAATCGACGCTGCACTTAAATTTGCCCATCGGCTCAAAACCTGAGCCCACAAACTTCTGGCGAGCATCTTCGTACGAGGACGCGGACGGTGACGGGAGGTCTTCACCTGCCGAGGAAAGCAGGGATCCATCCACGTGCCGCGCTCTTCCCTGAATCGAAATACGCATCGGCGCGCGCTTCGCATAAATCGAGTTCAGAACTCCGTTGGCCACGTCAGCCGTTTGAACCAGATTCCCTACCCAAAGACTGTCCGAGTTCACATCGTAAAGCGACAACTCGTCGATCGCATTGTGGTCGTGCTTTCGAGTCACTGTGGAACATCGATCACCTTTGAGTTCTTTCTTCAAAACTGCTTCGCTCGAAGACTTCGCGAGCTTCGAGTTCTGAAGGGCATAGGTGTCTTTCAAAATGTAATTTTGAATTTCTTGAAGATTGGCGGTGGCAGCAGGTCGTGGGCCGCAAGCAGTTAGACTAAGAAACGCAGCCAAAGTACTGAGATGGAAACAAGGCTTGAACATTTTCATATCGATCTCCTATTGGGGTGAAACATGGTTTTGCCGCAATACAGCAATTACTCTGCCAACCCAACGAGACCCCTACCCTGACCTAACAAACACTAGATAAATCAGGCCCTTCAATTCTTCTCGTTGAAAAAAAACAAATTAAATCAGTGACTTAATAATAGGCAACTGCCCTAAAATGAGACACAGGGAAACTGACTGGTTACTTAACGCACCACGTCATGGCAAGCCTCAGTCGACTTTCCACTACACTCCATGGAAGTACAACCATCAAATCAAAAAGACTGGCACTCGCGGTGCGACCGCTCACAGCCAGGCGCATGGGGCCCACGAAATCACCCAGCTTTAAACCGTTCTTCTCGCCAATCGCCCGAAGGATGGCGTCCACAGCGGTGTGGTCCATACCCAAGTCGCCCAGCGAAGATGCCGAAGTTTGGCCCTTCATTTTCTCATTCAGGGTTTCGATCACTTCAGCAATTCCAGAATGAGTCGGCGCCTTAAGCGAAGGATCCTTGTTCCACTTGAGCGAGGAAGAGTCGGCTTGAACCACCCCCTCGGTACAAAGCGGAACAAGCTGTTCGGCCATTTCTCTCATCAACTTTACCTTAGGCTGAATCAATGCAACCAGCTTCGCACCTAGGGCCGACTTTGCCCGATCGAGCGAGCCCGGAGCCGTAAACAGCGATGCAAAATCTTCGAGCACAATCGATTGCAAACGTTCAGGCGAAGCCTGACGAATATGTAACCCATTCAACCAGAGAAGCTTCTCTGCGTTGAAGACGCCCGAAGCCTTCTGAACATGGTCGAAATCGAAGAACTGAATCAGCTCCTGTACCGTGAACACTTCTTGATCGCCATGTGACCATCCCAATCGGGCCAGAAAATTAAGAAGCGCCTCGGGTAAGTACCCTTCTGCACGATAAACGTTAGCCGAAACCACGCCATTTCGTTTTGACAATTTCTTCTTATCGGGCCCCAAAATCATAGGAAGATGGGCAAATAAGGGTACCGTGTAATTAAAGAACTGGTACAGATGCATTTGCTTGGGAGTATTATTGATGTGATCGTCGCCCCGTATAATGTGGGTCATACAGCCCTCCACGTCGTCGACTACAACAGACAGATTATAGGTAGGAGCACCGTTCGAGCGGATTAAAACAAAATCGTCGATTTCAGTATTCTCAAATTGAATAGGCCCGCGAATTAAATCGTCGAAGCGAATCACTCCATCCAGAGGCACCTTGGCTCGAATCACGAAAGGCGCATCCGTAGGGCCCGCCTCTTTACGTTCGCGGCAACGCCGATCATACATGGGCCGCTTACCTGCTGCGATCGCTACTTCGCGCATCACTTCAACTTCAGTTTCCGTGCACCAACATTTGTATGCATGGTTCTTCAAGATCAGCTCGTCGGCTTTTGCCTGATACAAATCAAGGCGCTTACTCTGAAAGAGAACCTCTTCGTCCCAGTTCAAGCCCAGCCACTTCATGGAACTCATAATGTCGGCAGTAAAGCGCTCTTCCGAACGCTCCAGGTCGGTATCTTCGACTCGAAGAATAAACGACCCGCCAAGGCGGCGCGCATATAACCAATTAAAAAGCGCTGTTCTTACGCCTCCAATGTGCAAAAAGCCAGTAGGAGACGGAGCGAAGCGAACACGAATCGATGTTTTTGTAGACATACCCCCGAGGCTTTACCTTACCGTGGCGGCTTCCGCTACGTTTTTGAAAAGCGACTTGGTGAACTGACTCGTACCACTCGTCGGGTTTTCACCCCGGTACGCTTGAAGGTAATTCACAAGCGAACGCAGGTCTTTTTCCGACAAATTCGGCGCCCCCGGCGCCGTCGGATGACCCGATGCGCCGAGCCTCCGGGCTTGCCCGTCTGAGTGGCAGCTTAAGCAATTCTGAACAAAAATTTTCTCGCCCCGCATCGCCAATGGATCAGTGCGGCGTTTCAGGAATACACCCGAAAATTTCTCGCGGTAATTCGTCAAATGCAGTTGGGTAATTTTAGGAAGAAAAAGCTTCTCTACTGGAAGTCCTTCTTGCTGAATCTTAGGTTTTGAAGTCCAGGGCATCACAAGTGAAGCTTCGCGATCATGGAGAGCAACTAAAACAGGGTACCTGGTGACGACCGACCGAGGAAGAACCACTTCTCCCCCTGCTGCGTTCTTAAAAACAAGTAAATCGACCAGCGCCTTCTTCTCGACCGAAAGGGAATCCATCGAACGATCCAGAAGCTGAGAGAGCAGAACCCCTCGAAAAGGAGTGAGTTGACGCGTTGCAGGATCGATCTCTTTAGAGTGAGACGACTTTAACTCGTGAAGGTCTCGAAGCCCCCAAGTTCGCAGTAATTGCGCCTCTCCGCCCATTTTCACCTCAAAAACTGAGGTTTCAGCGGCCCAAGTAGGCTGTTGCCCCACTTCAGTGAAAAAGATCACTGCACCCAAGAGGGTTCTAAAAAGAGGTCGTAATTTCAGGTACATACTCAGATTTCACTCGTCTCTCTGTCCAATGTCAATAGACAAAGACGCCTCTATTTCACTCTCCCTTATAATGAGGGCCGCACCTTTCGTTGACGGTCCCTCTTCATCTATGTTAAGGGAGTGACAAACCTAGGTCACCCAAAGGGGTGGGCCACCAGCCCGCTTTTTTTTTATCCTGTGCTGAGAACAACCGGCAACGGTCTGCGCGGTTCTTAGATTTATTTTTAAATGATCGACTGACTTGAATTCAATGAGCGAAAATACAAAGCATCAACAAATTTTTGAAAAGATTTCGGCACTCATCCAACCGATGGGATTCGAAGTAGTTCATTTGGATTTAAATCTGCAACAGAAAGCTCTTCGCCTCTTCATCGATCACCTGACTCGTACAGATGGCATCGGAATCGAAGATTGCGTAAGCGTGACTCGTGCCCTCGATGAGCCCCTCGATCAAATGACCGAACTCAACGACGTATTCGGTGCAGCTGGTTACGAGCTTGAAGTATCCTCTCCGGGTGTCGATCGCCCTTTGCGCACGGTTCGTGACTTCGAAAAGTTTAGCGGTCGTGAAGTGAGAGTTCATCTCTTCCGCCCTGCAAGTGGCGCAGAATTAAAGAACGACGAATACGCAGAAAAAAACCCTAAACAGAAAAATTTCCTCGGAACATTAAAAGGAATTTCTGAGAATCAAGTGATGCTGTCGGTGAATCTCACGGGCGGACGCGACGAACCTCAGAAGAAAAAGGGCCAAAAGCCCTCGAAATCTCAAAAACAGGAAGTGGTTGTAAATATTCCGCTTCCCCTCATATCGAAAGCGAACTTGGAGCCCGATTTCACTCCGCTCCAAGGAGAGCCTTCCGCCGAAGTGGCGGAAACAAGTCAAGAAAGTGAGCCAAGACCATGAACGCATCAGAACTTAGCCGTGTGATTGAAGCCGTCGGTAA
>CANJNU010000175.1 GCA_947475645.1 Bacteriovoracaceae bacterium
AAGCTTTTAGCCCAAGAACGGGTAGCGATAATCCGTCGGTGGAACAAGCGTTTCTTTAATCGTGCGAGGAGAGATCCAGCGATAAAGATTCAGTGCACTTCCTGCCTTATCATTGGTACCCGAAGCACGTGCGCCTCCGAATGGCTGTTGCCCAACGACTGCGCCCGTGGGCTTGTCGTTTATATAAAAGTTTCCTGCGGCATTGCGAAGCGCCACACTCATTCGAGCCAAGGCTTGTCGATCTTGAGAGAAAATGGCTCCGGTTAAGGCGTAAGGGCTGGTCTGATCACAAATGGCAAGCGTCTCTTCAAACTTCGCATCGTCATAAACGTAGACACTTAACACAGGCCCAAACAGCTCATCCACCATCGTACGATACGTGGGGCTCTCGCATACCAACACAGTCGGTTCAACAAAGTACCCCATCGACGAATCGCACGCGCCGCCCACCAAAACCTTCACCGACGAATCATTTCGCACTGCTTTTAAGTAGCCTGCGATCTTGTTAAATGAGCGTTCATCAATCACCGCATTCACAAAATTTCCAAAATCGCGAACGTCACCCATCTTAAACGACTTCACATCGGCTACGATGCGCTCGGAAACAGCTGCCCAAAGACTGCGCGGAATATAGGCACGCGACGCTGCCGAGCACTTCTGCCCCTGATACTCGAATGCACCGCGAACCAATGCTGTAGCCAAGGCAGCCGCATCGGCCGATGGATGAGCAAATACAAAGTCTTTTCCGCCTGTTTCGCCCACTACACGAGGGTAACTACGATAGCTGGCAACGTTCTCACCCACGCTTCTCCAAATAGATTGGAAGGTCGAAGTTGAACCCGTAAAATGAACGCCTCCCAAATCTCGATGCGAAAGCAAAGTTTTTCCGGTAAGCGGCCCATCGGCTGGAATCATATTGATGACTCCATCAGGAAGGCCCGCCTCTTTAAATAGCTTCATAATGTAATGCGCTGAAAGCATTTGCGTGTCGGAGGGCTTCCATACAACGGTGTTTCCGGCTAATGCGGGTGCCGCGCAAAGGTTTGCTGCAATTGCCGTAAAATTAAAGGGCGTAATGGCCAAAACAAACCCCTCGAGCGGACGGTATTCAAGTCGATTCCAAACGCCAGGTACGCTCAGCGGCTGTTGCTGTAAAATCTGTTCGTAATATTTGGCGTTAAACCGTAAAAAGTCGATCAACTCGCAGGCGGCATCGATCTCGGCCTGAAATACGTTCTTCGATTGCCCCAGCATCGTGGCCGCATTAATAACGTCACGATAGGGCCCCGCCAAAAGATCGGCTGCTTTCAGAAAAATCGCTGCGCGATCCTGCCACTGCATCGATTCCCAAGCGGGCTTTGCTCTTTGGGCGGCTTCGACTGCCGCTGCCATCTCGGCCGCTCCGGCCCACGAATAAATAGCTATTTTCTCGCGATGCGAGTGGGGCATCACTACCGAACGTACTTCGTTGGTACGAACTTCCCTGCCGCCAATTACGCACGGAATGTCCACGCAATCAGATGCCATGCAATCGAGCGTTGCTTGCAGACTCGCACGTTGCGACAACCCTGTAGGATCGCTAGCCGAGTAGGCGCGAACGGGTTCGTTAATAGGAGTGGGAACCGTAAAGTGAGCGTCTGCCATAGAGTAGTCCTCGTAATTAGGCGGTCTGTGGTGCGTTATTTGGGATTTCTAAACAGAAAGAGCACTGTAAAAGCAGCCGCAATGGACACATAAATCACGGTTAACGCTGGATAGTCTCCAATAAATTGTCCCTGGGTGTAACTCAGCCCCAAGCTACCCGCCACCAATAGTCCGGCGATCACTACACTCATACTTGTGCGTTTACCGTTAATTTCCAGCTGTCTGCGAATTCCTTCTATTTCGGGAACCTTAATTTCAAAAGCAAAGTCGTTACTATTGAATTTGCGGAACATCCAACGAATCTGACGAGGCAGGATTTGCAGAAGACTTGCCGCGTCCTTCGCTACCCACATCAAATCTTTCGATATTCGCTGCATTGAGTACTGATTCTTTACAAGATCACTGACTAGATCTTCGCTCATGGCGAGCAAATCGAAGTCGGGATCAAGCGTGCGCCCCATTCCCTCGATCGTCAGAATCGCTTTAAAGACTAACATCCAATCACCCGGCACTTGAATTTGGTGCCGAACCGCGATCTGAGTTGCCTCGATCAAAATCTTTCCAGCGTTCAGATCTGATAGTGCCAGCCCCATATAAGGGGCAAGAGTATTACGCACCTCACGCTGAAAGGCTTCAAAGTCAATGGCTGGGCCTGCGGATCCCAGCTCGGCATATTGATAGCAAAGCATCTCGTAGTCTTCGGTTAATAACGCCATCACCATCGCTGCGAGTTGATCGCGCGAGCGCTGCGACAGCCTTCCTACAATTCCAAAATCAATAATGCCCAGTCGATTTCCTGGAAGAATAAATAGGTTTCCACCATGAAGGTCGCCATGAAATAGGCCGTCGATCATTACCGTCTTGAAAAATGCACGGGTGCCGATCTCGACCACTTTCTTACGATCCACACCCGCTTCGTCAAGCGCCTTGAGGTCGTTCACTCGAATGCCTTCAAGGCGCTCCAAGGTTAAAACCTTGTCGGTACTAAGATCGCGATAAACTTTTGGAATTGTAATCTCTGGAATAACGGCCAGATTACTGGCCATTTTAGTCATATTATTCGACTCAACCCGATAATCCAATTCGAAGCTCAGGGTACGAAAGAACTCATTCACAATGACACGCGGCTGAATCATCCGCGTCTCTGGAATATATTTCTCCAGCAGCCCTGCCAAGAATGCCAGGATCGCAACATCTTGCTCGATAAGGGTATCGATGCCGGGCCGTTGCACTTTCACCACTACTTTTTCGCCGGTTTTTAGGGTGGCCGTGTGCACCTGACCTATACTTGCGGCGCCCAGTGGAATGGGATCAAAGTCTTCGTAGACCTCTTCGACCTTCTTGCCCAGTTGCGCCTCAATGGTAGCCATAACCACTTCAATTGCCAACGGCTGCACGGTATCTTGAAGCTTAGTAAACTCGTCGATAAAGTTCTGCGGTAGTAGGTCCGAGCGGGTCGACAGTACCTGGCCCAGCTTCACGAAGGTAGGGCCCAGTTCCTCGAACGACATTCGAAGGCGTTCAGGAAGACTGAGATCCGCCTGCTGTTCCGCGTATGCGGCCCAACGCGCCGGAAGAAACTTTCCTAGATCAAGACGATCCACAACGTCCACGAAGCCATGCTTCGAGAAAACAGTAACAATGTGCCGTAGCCGTTGCACATTCTTTACTGCCTGGCCAATTTGTAAACCGCGTCTAATCCAACTCATGGGTGGCTTTAACAATCGCAGCCTATGACCCTCAAGTCAACGCGGCAAAAATTACCGCTTTTTGCGCGATTTGGATTCCTTCTGAGGTCCGCGGCCCTTCTCTTTATAAAAGTCTTTCTTCTTAGCGCGACTCCGTGACTTCCGTTCTTCAAGCACTCCCGACTCTTCCCAGGTCGGCGAGATACTCTCAAGAACCTCAATCAGTTTGAAGTCCACCATTCTTGAGTCAATATCCGCCCGCGCTACCTGAACCCGAATCTTATCGCCCATTCGGAAAATTTTTCGGCGCCGTTGCCCAATATAGACCAGCCGCTCATCGTCGAACCGATAAAAGTCATCGTCTAAGCTATCTTTAGGAAGCATTCCTTCAGCGAAAGGCTCAAATAACTGAACAAACATTCCGGTCTCGGTCATGCCGTTAATCTTGCCGTCAAATTCCTCGCCTAAATGGCGCGACAGCAGCCGTACCTGCTTCAACTTAATCGAATCTCGCTCGGCATCCGAGGCCAGTCTTTCGCGATAACTACAGTGCTCGCATACCGCCGCCAAGGTCTCTTCTAAATCGCGCCGAGTTTGATCGTTTAAGGCCTTCTGCAGGCCTTTCTCGGCCCGCAATGCAGCTCTGAGTACGCGATGAACTA
>CANJNU010000176.1 GCA_947475645.1 Bacteriovoracaceae bacterium
CGGGTGGAATGGCGAAGCCCATTTTCTTTCCAAAATAAGCCATTCTGGGAGCAAACTCAGCAATTTCCTGAGGATTGACCTCTCTCCAATCGTAGGTAAGGTGAGGTTCTCGTTTGCTGCGTGTCACTGTTCTTTGAAGTCGTGAAGAGTAAAGTTTTGTGACCTCCTCGGTAGAGGTGGGCAGCTTAAGGAGCAGCGTGCTAGCACGCATACTTTGAAAGATCTCGAAAGGGATTCTCGAGCGGCGGATTAAGTGATTCTCCTCGAGCCATCGAGGCAAGAAGGAGAGAGACTCAAAGCGAGGGTGAAGTTCGGAGATCTTCTGTGCAAGAACCGCAAATTCTTGAGCCGTGTCGAAGGTATCCCAGTTAATCAGCGGACCGTTGACGCATTCGAATTCAATTCCGGTTTTCTGTGTGTTGGCCTTGGCAAGTATAATTGCTGTGTATCGTCTCTCTGAATTGAAGAGTGCGTACGCGCGCGCCCCTAGAGTTTGGGAGGCCTCTGCCCAGGCCAGCGTTTGTGCGAGCGGAATTTCCCAGCCTTCTTTGTACCGGTCGGCTTGGATGCGGTTCCAGTTCAGGCGGTCTTCTATCGAAAGTTCGTGTATAGGTTTTGCGATCCAGTTCATAAAAGAAAAAGGAGGAAGTGCGAAGTTCGCCCTTCCTCCTTTGTTTTTCTTGCCTCTAATTAGGAGTTAGAATTTGAATTCAATCTCGTTTCGATCTCGCTCAAGAGCTTTTTAAGAACTTGTGAGTAAGCCTCGAGCTTTTCCGAACCGTCGTTTAATTTCCAACGAAACGAAGGAATATTTAACCCCTTTTTGTTGAGCTTGTATTCGAAAGGTTTAAACTCCTTCGAGGTCTTCTCCGGTTCCATTACGGCATTCGTAGTCGACGCGACAGCTTGCACGGTGCCGTCTAGATTCATTAAAATCTCTTCTTTATCCGAAGCCTCACGAATTGCGTTCATGTGCAGTTCGGCGGGAAGAGTGAGAAGGTGCCTAAGAAGGGCGCGGTTCTTGATACCGATCTTAAGTAACTCCGCTTTGGTGCTTTCGGGTAGACGAGTAAACCCAATGCATTCAGTAACGCGTGATTTAGGCTTTCCGAAGCCCTTCGCAATTGCATCGTGGCTAGGATACAGCAGTGCTTCGAGAAGACTGACATAGCCTTCGCCTTCTTCGATAGGATGTAAGTCAACGCGATCTAGGTTCTCGCGTAATGCGATTTCGTGCGTAGCTTTATCATCGGTTGAGAGAACGCGTGCGGGAATGCGATCTATTCCAGCACGTTTTGCTCCGCGAAGACGGCGTTCGCCGGCGATGACCTTGTATCGGTCACCGTCTTGAACGACGAGGATGGGTTGCAGAACTCCATGCTCACGAATTGAGTGCGCCATGGCTTCGATTTCTGCATCGTCGAAGTGCACACGAACTTGAAGCTCGGATGCATCCACCTTTTCAACTGGAATAAGATTCACCATAAATGTGGTGAGGCTCTTTAAGTTGGAGTGAGTGTTACCCGCAGTAGTGCGTGCAGTTGAATAAAGCTGCTTTAAATATCCGCTACCTTGGCGTGTCTTAATTTTACCCGACTCGTCTGTAACGGGAGCGTTCGCAGCAGGCGTGGTGTTCGCCTTCTCTGCGTCTGCTTTCTTGCTCTTGCTTTCTTTTACGGTTTGATCGTTCTGAGTTACGTCCATGTGAAACCCCTCTGTCATCTTCCTTAATAATTCCTATTTCTTAAATCCGTACAACCTGATTTTAGCGAAGTAGCTCTTCGGTTAGGGTGTTGATGTCGGTGGCTGCTACGCCACGCGAATTCACGTCCCAAACTGATGTACGGCGTTTGGTTGCTTCGTTCAGATCGGCGCTGCGATTCACGACTGCCTTGGTGCAGTGCTCTGGAAATCCAGCACGTAGTTCGCCCAGTACTTCCTGGCTGATGACTTCGCGGTTGTCATACATATTTGGAATGATGCGAAGTTCGAGTTGACGTGAAAACTCTTGTTCCATGGTTTCGATTGTCGCCATAACAAGCGACATGCCGTGGAAGGAGAGAGGGTTGGTTGCGCAAATGACATTGACGAGATCCGCAGCGACCAGCATCGATCCGTTGAGGATGGAGGCGGCAGGATTCGTGTCTGCAACAATTAAGTCGTATCGATCTGCGATCTTCTTAATTGCTTCAGAGAGACGGTACTCACGACGTGCTTTGAGGTTTAAGGGAATCTCAATATTGCACAGACCCAGGTTTGCTGGAATGAGATCTAAGCAAGGAGCGACCGACATAATCGCATCCGAGATGGGAAGATCATTAATGAGTACGTCGTAAATGGTGGGGCGGGTGTGGCCGTCCATGACGTCTAAGTTTAAGGTAAGGTGACCTTGACCATCCAGATCGATGGCTAATACCTTCAGTCCTGTCATTGCAGCTCTCATGACATACTGCGCCGTAAGTGTAGACTTTCCGGTCCCGCCCTTTACGTTATAGAACATTTGCTTCTTCTGGCGAGGGGCTTGAACGAAATGAGCGGTCGCCGCGGCGACCGTCGCTGCATTAGCAAGAGTTTGCACTCCGGCTGCAGTTGCTCCTGTGGGAGCGTTCGATCCCGCAATCTCGGCGGCAATTTCAGGATTGCTTCTGAGAATTCGAAAGTATTCCTGCATGTCTTCGAGTGCGATCATTTTGCGATCGACGTTTCCAACTCTTTTCTTGGTGAATTTAAGTATGCCACTTTCCTCGAGTTCACTAACGAGGTTGCGGTCAATTTTAGCGATTGATGCGAATTCTGCGGGTGTAAATACCAAATCCTTGAATGATGCCATTTTTAAAACTCCCTCCGTGGGTCTCTTGAATTGACCTCAGTCTAGGCCAACCTCTTTCGACTTCAAGTGAATAAATGCAATTTGAATAAGAATTCGCATTCACGTCTTTGTGTGGTCGCCGTGGCGACCGAAGATTACAAGCGAGGCGAGTTCGGTGTGTGGTCGCCGTGGCGACCGAAGATTACAAGCGAGGCGAGTTCGGTGTGTGGTCGCCGTGGCGACCGCCTAACTGCTCGCGCTTTGGTAGCGCTGAAGTCCTCGCCGCCAAAGAACAGTATTGAAGACGAAAAAGAATGTCAGCACGCCTGCGATCAGTCCGTACTCCCAAGTTTCGATTCCATGAAGAAGTGCGCGCGCCGGAACACTTCCGATAAATGCAAAAGGCAGCGCGGTCAGAATGAGGTAGCGAATCGCTTTTGGATAGAGAGTGTCGGGCTTCGTTGCGAACGCAAAAAATTGGTAATAAAGGCGCGAGAGGGCCCAGCTTCTCTCCGTCCAGAAGATCCAGATCGAAAAGGCGAAGCGAAGTAGAAGTGCCGAAACCATTCCAACGTTGAGCCAGGCAATGAGGCGAAGCCAATGCCAGCCTCCGGGAAATCCCGCTGCTTGAGCGAACTTGTATGCGATGCCAAGGCCCAAAACGATATTGAAGCTCGCAGTGAGGTTGATATAGCGGGAGAGGGCGAGGAAAAGGGGATGAACCGGTTTGGTAAGAAGAATGTCGAGTTCGCCCTTGTTGACGAGATCTGAGAACGTCCAAAAGTTTCGTTGAAAGAACGTAGTGAAAAGAGCGTCGGATGCGAAAAATATTCCCATGAAAAAGTAAACCTGGGGGCGTGTCCATCCCGCGAGGCTGGGAACATTCGCATAGATCACTGAGAAAAGACTCATTTCGACACCAAGCCAAATCAAGTCCACCAAAACTGAGGTAAGAAAATTGGTTCGATAGACGGCCTCGCGGACAAAGTTGTTCTTGAGTTGAACGCGATAGATCTCTGCATATTTTCTGAGCGACATCGTCTTAGCCTCCCAGGCTGAGGTAGCGGCGAATTCCTGAACCCCAAGTCAGGCGGATGAGAAGCCATCCCCCCAAAATCCAGGCGCAGGCAATTCCCATTTGGAAGAAAAACTCTTGGTGACTCCATCGCCCCAGGGCGTA
>CANJNU010000177.1 GCA_947475645.1 Bacteriovoracaceae bacterium
GGTCCGGCAGTGGCTATTGCAGGCAAGAAGTCTGTCAAGGCTATGAAGTAATAAGGGATTTATGACAGAGCAAAAGACTGAGAAATCTGAAGTAATTAAAGACGCGGCGGCGCCTTCTGGGGAAGTTGCTGTAAAGCGTGTGAAAAAGGGAAAGAAGAACGTTGCCAATGGCAGCGCCTATGTTCTTTCTACTTTCAATAATACCATCGTGACGATTACCGACGCGATGGGTAATACAATTTGTTGGTCAACCGCTGGAGCTAAGGGCTTCCGTGGTTCCCGCAAAAATACCCCATTTGCGGCACAGGTTGCTGCAGAGGATGCTGGTCGCAAGGCCGTTGAAAACGGCATGCGTTCTGTTCAAGTTTTTGTGAGCGGTCCAGGAGCAGGTCGTGAGTCCGCGTTGCGGGCTTTGTCCTCTGTTGGTCTCCGGATTACCTATATTGAAGATATTACGCCGATTCCTCACAACGGCTGCCGTCCGCCGAAGCGTAGGAGAGTTTAATCATGGCTCGTTATTGTGGTTCAGTTTGTCGTATTTGTAGACGTGAGAATCAAAAGCTCTTTTTGAAAGGCGATCGTTGTTTCACTGAAAAGTGTTCCTTCGAACGTCGCGGTTATCCGCCGGGACAGCACGGACAAGGCCGTATTAAATTCTCCGAATATGGTCTTCAGCTTCGTGAGAAACAGAAGATTAAGAGAACCTACGGTCTATTGGAGAAGCAATTCCGAAGTCTGTTTGAAAGGGCCGAGCGCATGCGCGGCGTGACAGGTTCGAACTTGCTCTCATTGTTGGAACGCAGAATGGATAACGTTGTTTATCGGTCTGGTTTTGCGAACTCCCGAGTTGAGGCTCGGCAGATGGTACGTCACGGTCACTTCAATGTGAACGGTCAACGCGTCGATATTCCTTCCTTCGTCTTGAAAAAAGGCGACATGGTTGAAGTGTGCGAAGCGAGTCGTGGTGTGACGCGTATTGCTGGGGCTTTAGAGTCAGTGAAACGCCGCGAGATTCCTCAGTGGATCGAGCTGGATAGCGCTGCCTTGAAGTCGAAAGTGCGTGATTTGCCGTCTCGCGACGATATCACCGCTCCGATGCAGGAACGCTTGGTTGTAGAGTTGTACTCGAAGTAATTGTGGGCGGGACGTATGTCCCTTTAATCTGAGCACGCCCCGCATTGCTCCTTTTTTTCTACCCACTAGAAGAAAAGGCCGGCGAGGGGATGACAGGAGAGTAGATCATGTTGGAAAAAAATTGGCGCGATCTGATCAAGCCAAAGGCACTAGACGTAGACAAGGAAACCCTGACAGAGAAGTACGGAAAGTTTGTTGCGAAGCCGCTTGAACGCGGTTTTGGGCTCACTTTAGGTAATTCGCTTCGCCGTGTTCTTCTTTCTTCGTTGCAAGGCGCATCGGTCGTTGCGGTGAAGATCGAGGGTGTGGTTCATGAATTCACCCCGATTAACGACGTTAAGGAAGATGTTGCTGAGATTATTTTGAACTTGAAAGAAGTTCGCTTTAGTCTCCACTCTGAAAAAGCGACGGTAGTCATTGATAAGTCCGGTCCTGGTGCCGTGACCGCTGCGGACATCATCGTTTCGGATCAAGTCGATGTTTTGAATCCTGAGCAGCATATTGCTACGCTCGGTAAAACCGGCAAGATTCGTGCAGAGATTATTGTTTCTCGTGGACGTGGATATCACCCCGCGGAAGAGAATAAGACCGACGATATGGACGTGAGCTGGATCCCTGTGGACAGTTTCTTTTCGCCAATTCGCCGTGTAAACTACAGTGTGACTCAGAGTCGCGTTGGCCAACGTACAGACTTCGACAAGCTTACGCTTGAAGTTTGGACAGACGGCTCCGTGAAGCCCGAGGATGCTGTATCTTTGGGTTCTAAGATCATGAAGGATCAGCTGTCCGTCTTCCTTAACTTCGAGGAAGAAGAAGAGCCAGTAGCGATGAAGAAAGAGGAAGGTTCACCTCAATTTAATCCAAACTTATATCGTTCGGTCGATGAGTTGGAGCTTTCGGTACGTTCTGCAAACTGTTTGCAGAATGCTTCGATCAAATACATCTATGAGTTAGTTCAGAAGACTGAAGCAGAGATGTTGAAGACGAAGAATTTTGGCCGCAAGTCGTTGAATGAGATTAAGGACATTTTGTCTGAAATGGGTTTGAGTTTGGGAATGAAGTTGGACGGTTTTGTTGCTCCAACCAATCCTCCTAAGCCAGCGGATTCGGATGTTGATGAGAGTCGCATTGCGAACGACCGCCAGGACACTGTTGAAGACGAAGATGGCGACCTTGAAGATTAAGTAAGACTGAGACGAAGACTTTTTGGGAGTAGTGATTTATGAGGCATCAAGTAGATGGCCGGAAATTCGGCCGAAATACTTCTCACCGGAAGGCAATGTTTAAGAACATGGCTAATTCCGTGATTGAGCAAGAACGTATTGTAACGACAGTTCAAAAGGCGAAGGAAGTTCGTCGTGTGGTTGATCGTTTGATCACACTAGGAAAGTCCGGTAAACCGGCTTCCAGACGCTTGGCTTTCGACCGCACTCGCGACAACGCGATTGTTGTTAAGCTTTTCACGACTTTGGCTGAGCGATACAAGGACCGCCAGGGCGGTTACACTCGCGTGCTTAAATTGGCAGATCGTCGCTGGGGCGATTCAGCTGAGATGGCCGTGATTGAGCTTGTCGATCACGCCGTGATCGATCGCAGTCGCAAGGTAAAAGAAGTGACTGGCGAGGAGGTCGCTCCGGCCGAATCACAAGTTAAGGATCCTTTAAGTCGTTTTCGTAAGCTCTTTTCGGCTAGTCCGAAGGCGAGCGGCGGGAAGGCAAAGACCGCTGCAAAGACTACCCGGAAGACCTCCGCGGGTGGTGGGAGCAGTAAACAGGGTGGCAGTAAGTAAGTCCTGTTGAGTTTGATGAATTTTGTTATGCCTGGTTTTCGTTTAACTCTGTTCAACGAAAACCAGGCTTTTTTTTAGATTTGAGAGAGCCAGATGACCAGGTGTACGTGTCCAGTCTGAAGCGGGCTCTTTGACTTGCTTTTGTACCAGGTGAAGGTCTCGGTCTGGGCTGTGTCGCTCTCCGCGTCGGTCTCGTCGACAGTTCCCCGTGGTGCCAGCTTTTGAAGTGACTTCTTCAGCGGCAGGATGAGTGCCTGAGGAACTACGAGATCGAACTGAATCCCTCCTGGTGCCTCTATTCCGCCGAGGCCCCGTGTATTTTTCTCCAGTTTTAATTCGAGTAGTGTTTTGACAATCTGGGATCGGAGTTCGTGAGGACTGTCGGTTTTAATGTTGAATCGCCAGATCTCAGCCTGCCCAACCTGAATGACTGATCCGTCACTCTCTTCGAATGGGTCGGCGTCCGAGTCGGCATCTGCCGACTCGCTATTGAATTCATCCGAGGGGCTTGAGCTAGTATCCTGAGTGGCTAGATTGTTAGCGTCTGGGCTGGAGTGTCCCCGAACGAGGGGAAGTTGGATGCCCGTACGGTCGAGTATGCCGTCGCCAGATTGAAATGACTCCATCATATCGGCGAGGCTGCGCTCGATATTCTTTTCGTAGACGCCTCTGAGTTTGGGCCCAATGGACACACCCAGAAGAATGACGAAGACGATTCCCAATCCTTCGATCGGTGTACGAAGGAACCAGGGGATCTGCTCCCACTGGGTTCGACTGAGTTTTGCCCATTGGATAGCCTTAAAGCCGCTGCCTAATGGATTCTGTCGCAGTCCTACCGGAAGTGTTGCGCGAGATCGAATGCCCAGTTGATTCTTGATCTGAATGAAGCGGCTATACTGGGAATGGCAATCGTCGCATTGTTCGAGGTGGGCCTCGGCGAGCTGTCGGGATGAACCCAGAAGGGCGCCGTCGAGGAGATCAGAGAGGTGGTTTTGCCATTCGAAACAAC
>CANJNU010000178.1 GCA_947475645.1 Bacteriovoracaceae bacterium
AGCAACTGGGTTTCAAGTACCACCCCTAACTGAACGTCTGATAATGAATATTATGTTAACCCGCGCAAAACGTCGTCGCCCACTTAGTGTCTAGCGGCGCGTCGCACCCTTGTTTTTATTAGAGCTTTCTGTGGCTCTGAACCGGCATCCGGGCTCGGATTTGTTCTATCTCAGCAAAGTTGAGCCTGGCCATGACCACCCCAGGGCCCGCGTTGCGTTCGGCGATGATCTTGCCCCAAGGATCCACAATCCGGGTGTAACCATAAGTCCTTCGACCAGGAACATTTTCACCCCATTGAGCTGGAGCAATAACAAAGGCCTGGTTCTCGATCGCCCGCGCTCGGGTCAGTACATCCCAATGAGCCTTACCCGTAGGCTCCGTAAATGCTGAAGGCGCAAACAAGAGGTTTGCACCTTCCTTTGAATAGGCCCTATAAAGCTCAGGGAACCGCAAATCATAGCACAACGACATGCCAGCCAGTCCCCAAGGGGTCTCTGCCAGTACCGGCTTTTTTCCAGCCTGAAAAAACTTCGATTCCTCGTACTTCACTGACTCATTCTGGCCACGAGGTACCTCGGCATCAAAAAGATGCATCTTATTGTAGCGGGCGGCAATTTCTCCGTCGGAGTCGATCAAAAGACTTGCTTGAGCTATCCCCGACTTGCCTCTCTTCAGCGGAATACTCCCACCCAAGATCCAAACATCGTTTTCGGCAGCCCATTCCTGAAGAGTACTGACCGTAAGGCCAGTCTGAGACTCGGCCTCCGATTCCCACTCTTCGGGATTGGCCGGAATAAACGAAAAATTCTCAGGAAATGCCACGAGCTCGGCTTCGCGCGCGACGGCTTCATGAAGAAGTTCAAGGGCTTGCGCCATGTTTGCCGAGCGATTCGACGTAGACTGCATTTGTACGGCTGCGATTCTCATAGGATTGGACACAGGATACCTGATTTTTCAGGAGAAATTGAGCTTCAATATCTTGACTGATTGCGTTAATGCGGCGATCCTGAGTTCAAAGGGGATCTTCTTGTATCTATTTCGTGAGCACCTTGCCGCTTGGACATTGATCCTGTCAGGTCTGTTAGGCCAGGCGCCCCTTTTCGCGGCCTCAAGCGCCCCTGATCCATCGAAATATGGTCTCGATCCCAACGATCCTCAGTGCCAAATGGGTTGCACCTATTCACGAGCGAACGATCAGCTCCTGCTCAAGATGGAGTACGAACGAGAGAAGTTGACACAAATCAAGGCAGGGCGGGATGGCAATTCTGATCCTGAAAAGGAAACAGCAAATAAGTCCCTTCTGAAGTACTGCACTCCAGGCGAGGACATTGCCTATCAGCGAGAGATCCTGAACGGAAAATCCACCGCCGTGTCTGATGCAAGCAAGCAGCTCGACGCATGCTGGTCAAGATTCGAGCGCGAAATGCTTTTAAATCTCGAAAGAACCCAAAAGAATTTTATTGAGAACGAATCATCGAAGGCGTCGCTTTATAGCAAAACTAAGGAATTGAAATCGGGCAAAGTCAGTGGCGATCAAGTACTTGCCATTTCGACCGAACAAAAAGGAAAATCCTCGAGTTCGGCCGTATTTCTGACTTATTCGCAAATTAAAGAGATGCGCGAGCAAGAGCTTAAGCAAAATCAAGCAACACAACAATCGGTCTCTCCTCAATTTGTCGAATGGCTACAAAATCGGCCGGTTAAACCCAGTCGAGAAGACTTTGTGAAAACGAAAAAAATCATGATCGATCCCGACGACCCCAAGAAAGGCTATATGTCTGTGGTGATGACCGATGATAAGGGTGGCGTCGTTTACGATGATGCAGGCTATGCCTTGGCATTAGAAGCTTACAGAAAAGCACTTGAACGCGAATTTTCAGGTGCTCCACCCAATGACCCCATCAAAATGGCGATAGGCGGTCCTGATAAGGGCATCTCTGACGAAGCCGAAAAATTGATTCGCCAGAAGTGGGCAAAAGACTTCGGGTTCTCCGATTTGGAAAAGATCAAACCGAATGAACGACAAAATCAGACTCTGATCGCCCGCGAAAGGATGAAAGTCGATACAGCTACAAATAAAGGCCAAGTTACAAATGATCCAAACCGGCTCGATCAAGAAGCGTTTAAAAGAGTGCGAGCTCAATTGGTCGGCGCTGTAAACGCTGAGTCGGATCGTCTGAAGGCCGCGCCGCCAAAACCTACCCCTCCTCCAGCGGTCACGCCCCCAATCCCGGCCCCAACGGCACCTCCACAAATCGGACAAAGCGGTGATCTAACAAAGTCACAATCGTCGCCACCGCCAATCACTCCCAGTGCCAACGCAGCTCAACCCGTAGCAAGTCGAATCGCCACCTCTGTGCCACCGAATACCGCCACCTCTGTAACCGTCGATCCCTCAACCCTTATCGCTCCGCTGGTACCCGGCGTCTTACCTAATGCACCTACAGGCGATGAGAAGATTAAAGCAGCGGATGATCCCAATGCTCCCGCAATTTACCTCAATCTCGATCCGAATAAGCGCCGAAATAACATGCTCAAACAAATCGATCGTGACGTGGGAGGGAATAATGACCCGAACAAGTACAAACTTCCCGACCTGGACGAGAACTAGAGCGCTGTAGGATCGGGCGGATCTTGAGTGGGAAGTGCCCCACTCCCCTCACTTCTTTTCCAGTCGTCTGCAAAAAGAGTTTCATAATGGGAGTAAACTTCGCGACTTTTTAGAACTACAGCGGTCTCGCGATTATTGGTTACCGAATTTCGATTCCAGTTAATCGAACTGATCAACGAAACTTCGCTATCGATCAATACACCCTTATTGTGAATGTAGCTGATCCCCATCTTAATTAAATTGGCAGTTCGAGCTTCTATCGGTAAATTCTCAGCTTTTGCGTAAGCATTCAAAAGTTGAACCGTCCTCAGATTCTTGCGACTTGCAGGCTTTCCCGGATGGTCAAAAACAGCGTCATCATTCAGGAGCGTGCGTACACGTACGCCCCTTCTCGCTGCCTGAACTACGGCGCGTACGAGTGGCGAGACTTCGCCATCTTTTCCCCATCTCGAATCGAACGTCATCTGTTCGATATCGAGTGTGCGCTGCGCATTCGATATGAGCGCAAGTAAACTCTCTGAAGAATTTTCGGGAGAGGTAATTGTGTATCCCTCTTCAGCATCCAAAGTGATCGGAACAAGCCAAGGGCTATAAGCAGGATTTCGAGGATCAACCGCGATCAATAGATTTGCCAATAACTGATCACCCCAATCTACCGTGCGATAGAGCGGCTTGCGCGACACTTTGGAACCTTCTTCACATCCGATCCAGGGATGCGGACAAAAGCCCATAAGAGACGTGCGATCAATCACGTCTCCATAGCGAAGTTCAATATCCCTCGCAAAAATATCCTCGTATTCCTTCACGAGCTGCGATTCGGTAATAAGCACTTCCCAGCCACGGTTTCCTTTGTCGGCTGGATCGGGGTTTCCAGAAATCGAGTAGTTCTCGGATCCAATCAAAAGTTGAGAATGATCTACAATAATGTACTTGCCGTGATTGAACCGAAAACGACGTTTTGAATTATGATTCTTCGAAAGCGGGATACTTCTCATCTCGAGCACCGCACCGCCTACCGAACTTCTACGAACTGCTGAGACCAACTTCCCTTGAATTTTGCGCGAGACATCGGAGAAGCCTCCCACGGGTTGGCCCTCTTGAAGGAGAACAAGACGCACTCCCGCCTGAATCCTTTCAACCAGCGCATCGCCGATCACTTCAGAGCTGAGCTCGTAGATGTTTACTTGCAACGATTCTTTCGCACTACGAATGGTATCTAGAGTGAGCTGAAGATTTGAAGCAGGAGCCTCGCTAACACGAACAGGAAACGCAAAGATTTGACGAGTAAAACCGCAAAATACGACACTTGCAAGAACAAG
>CANJNU010000179.1 GCA_947475645.1 Bacteriovoracaceae bacterium
AATGGCGGCGCGAGTCTTTCAAACACGGTTACAGGTTGCGGTCCGAAGGTCGCCCGCTGCGGTGAATGAAATCCGGTGTTCTGCGTCTTTTCTGCGATAGTGTTCGATTTCGCGCGAACACAAGTGGCAGGCGCCATCAAAAAATACAGTCAGTTGGACAATCGATTCGTTGGAATTCATAAGCTTAGAATAGTTTAAGCTACTTTAAACTTCAATGAGTTCCTCGCGATACTTTGCGAAGCTCTTGATGTTGTTCAGTATACGGAAATGATTCCCGCGTCAGGTGGGCGAAAAGTACCTACAAGCGGCAAAACTTTCCTAGTCATTTTCCTTTTAAAACAATAGCTTGATGCATATTTCACTTCAGTTAGACTGATCCAATACCGAATCCTCTTTTACGGAGAGAAGTGTTGACTATTAAGAGACGTTTTACGCAGACGATTTCTGTAGGGTTGCTGGTACTCATGTCGAGTGGGGTTTGCTTTGCGCAAGCAGGGGGATACCTTCGGATCGACACCTCGGGGTTCTTACGCCACTCCGACGAGCGCGGCGACGCCTCCTCCTCGATTATCATCGGACCCGAACATTACTCGGAAGGGCCCTACCTGGCATCGGGTCTTGATCTTAAGGCTGTGGCCTTCTTGCAGGATCGCAACTCGTTCTCGGCAGAGGCTGCCAGCTTGTTTGTAAGCACGAGCAAAAAATGGCTTCCCCACCACCAAATTACTTTAGGGCGACGCGTTTATGATTGGAGCGTGGCCGAAGAAGAATGGAACCAAGGCTTCTGGTCTCCTCGCTTTCTTTGGAATCCCCTGAAGCCCGAGCGCATTGGATTAACAGGCGCGTTCTACACTTACGAGTCCACAAAGTGGCGCGTGCTCGCCTTCGCAACGCCCATTTCACCCCCCGAGCGCAGTTACCCCATTCGCGCCGAGGACGGTCGCCTCAGTTCCCCAAGCCCCGACTGGGTTCCTCCCTTTACAGCGCTTTCGATGATGAATCAGCAAATTGGAATTCATTATGAGATCGCCATGCCCGCGATCCGCGAGCTTCTCTTTCGTCCCGGTAGTTCAATTCAAGTTCGCTACGGCGAGCCCGAGCAGGGGCCGTGGGCCTCTTGGACTTATGGGGTAATGCCGATGCATCAGGCGCAGCTGGGGGTCGAGGCAGGTTTCTCACCCGCCAAGGGCTACGTCGAGGCCATGGTTCATCCGGTCACGCAGTTTCATCAGCTTATGACGATGGAAGGCGGAATGCGCGGCAAGTTGTGGTCGTTTTGGAGTTCGACTACCGTTGAAAGTCCGATTCAACGGTCCATTCCCGCTTCTTGGCAGGTTGATCCGATGGGGCCAGCTCTCGTTACGTCGATGGGCGGAGAGTTAAAATTAGAAGATACCTTTGCACTCTCGGGGTCGTACTACGGTGTGGATGAGAGTAAGCCGTCGGCCGCGGCCGATGCAATTGCGTTGAACCTTCCTTCGCGATTTGGTTACACGCATGCACTTCAGCTTCAAGGACACTGGACAGGATTTGAGCCCTTCTCTGCCGATGCTCGTCTGGTTTACGACTTGGGCACACGAAGTGGGCTGGCATCTGCAGATTTCTTGTATCAACTTTCAGGAACTCAAGGTCAATGGACCGTGGGGATGGGGGCAGATCTGATTAACGCCCGCAACTCGACGGGATGGGTCGGCCAGTTTATCGGCAACGACCGCGTAAGGGTGAGGTTGTCGTATGCGTTCTAGCCGGTGTTGGCCTTCTACTGTGGGTGTTCTCGTGTCTCTGGCGCTAAATTCGTGCGGACTGATGGGAAATCGGGCTGATCTGAGTAAGTTGCTCGACTACAGCCCCGAGTCAGTAGGATGCCTGAACGAAGCGGGCACCCGGGTTCAAGCCTATTACAAAGGCGATATTGACGCCCCGCTTTGGGCCAGCACCTGGGACTGCGCGATCGGCTCGCTCGATCTCTTCAAAAAGTTTGTGAGAAGCAGCTCTACCGAGGGCTACACGCCCGAAGATATTAAGGGACTGCTTGAAACGTTTCTTCTTGCTGGAAACAAAATTACGCCCGAACTCGTCTCTGCCCTGTTCGATCTCAAGGCCTCTCTTTTTGGGGGCACCAGCCAAATCATTACGCTCGAAGAAATTGATCGCATCAACGATTTTATTCGGGTGCTTAAAACCGAGACCCTAACACTGCACCCCCTGATGGTGAAACGCGCGCATGAGCCGACGGCCGAAAACCTACTCGCACTGACCGACGCACTGGCGTTGGCGGGCGACACCATTGCAAACGCCCTAGTCAGTCGCGGAAACACACTCTTTGCCTGGAGTTCGGCTCAAACCTTTGTAAACGAAATTGCAAAGATGATGCAGGTCGAGATGTCCCCCGACGGAACGATGTGGTTCAGTACCTTAAAAATGTTGCTCACCTCGGGCACGCACGAGGGAATTGAATCCACCCTGTGGCCCTATTTGATTCGTTCGGCGATTTCGTACGGTGGCCCTGCCCTTGCAATTTTTAGCATCGATTCGCGATTCCTTAAGGGCCCCAATGCCGCGGGCGAATTTGGCATGAAGCTCGCGTGGCGAATTAAAACAAGTATTCTTCAAACGCTTGCTCTTTATGGCGGTGCTTTACCTCTTAAAGTGCTCGACGAACTGATCGACTCGCTTCCTCAATCGGCTCTTAGCGTTGACCGCAAAGCCGTAAAGAATGTATTACGCCCACTTACCGCCAAGATGCTCATGAGCCGGGTTCCGGACTCGGTCGATACTTCGGCGATTGATCTTTTATTTGAGAAAGTCGACTTCTGGGTGCGCGGACAAACCCACCTCGAGCGAATCTTCGAGCGAATGGGTGCAGGTCCAGCGGGCGTAACGAGCGAGCAATTTGCCGACGAGGCCGCGCGCTACTTAGACGACGAAGTAATGCCTAAGCATCGCAACGAGGTTTATCGCCTTATTCTTCTTTCGCGTCATATTCGGCCGATGTTTCTAACGGGAGACGCGCAAATTACTTTCACGGCGATGGAAACCCACACGCTCGATAACCTTTCGAAGTTTCATTGGATTCGGCTTCTGAGCGAACAGTTAATGGCTGCCTACTCGACGGTTCCGGGAAAGTTGAAGGCGAGCCTGAAAGACTTAAAGACGATTGTCGATGATTACACCGAGATTGGCTACGCACTTAAAGTAATCGATCCCACCGTACCGGATCTTTATCTCAAGCGGTTTCGCGAAGCGAATCTCTTTACCGTAAACAGTAACGGTGACGACACGATGGATCTCGACGAGGCAACTCCCTATATTGGAATGCTTGCGTCGGCAGGCACCCTCTCGGGGAAGCTTCGTGCCGGTACCGATGCCGTGTGTGAGCACTTAGGTCAAGATAATCTGGGTTACAATTGGAAGTCTGCGGATTGCTTTCGCAAAGAGGTTTTTGGGAAGTTTCGAATTTACTTCGACCATATGCCATATCTGGTTCGCTTCTATGAGGGCATGACCGACGCCGAGAAGCAAGAGTTTCAGGTTGCACTTGAAACCGGGGCTCGCTTCTATGGTTACTCCGATCAGCCCATCGCAAGTACCGACCAAGACGGCTTCGCGGGGTTAGCTCAGTACGTAGAGAGCTTCTTCTCACGCTTCGATGTGAATCAAAGCGGCACCCTGAGTTTAGACGAAGCGATGCGTGCCTATCCTATTTTCAAAGGCTCCCTAGCCGAACTGGGGAAGATTGATTCGAGTAACGATTTCTTGTTAGAAACGATTTTTACGTACACCGTAAAATTTGGACATCCTCCTACAACCGACTTTTGGGGGTATACCGAACTTATTTCTTGGATCGCTATGAAGCCGTTCTGGGCTGTAAGTGTCGATCGTCTGGGCTTTTTTAAGGTCATTGCTTCGATTAGTTTGCCAGCGCC
>CANJNU010000180.1 GCA_947475645.1 Bacteriovoracaceae bacterium
GCAATTAGTCACGTTCCCATGGTGGGCGCCTCAGGAGCGCTTTATGGTCTTCTGATGGCCTACGGGTTACTTTTTGGCGAGAGAGTGCTTCTTTTTATGATGGTCTTCCCGATGAAGGCCAAATTTTTCGTTTGGATATTAGCCGGCTTGGAGCTGATGACGACCGTATTTTCGCCTCACGGGGGAGTGGCAAGTGCTGCGCATTTAGGGGGTATGGTGGCTGGTTTCTTGGCTCTTTGGGGTCAGGCCCGCTGGCGTATTTGGCAGCGATCGAGAGGGGATGGGGGCGGTTGGGGTAGAAAACCCTCTGTATTTTCAAAGCGTTCGCCTAAAGCTCAGCACCTCAAGCTTGTGATCAATAATGAGAAGAAAGTGGAACTACGGGCCAGAGATGAGGACGAGAAGCCTCCGACCTTTCACTAATCTGAAGCGGCCCGCCAAGATCTCGAATTAATTGAAAAGATTGACACTAAGGCTGCCGACGATCTAATAATGCGGCCATGACTCTCCTTCATGAAGCAGTAGAACAAAAGAAGTTTGATATTCGCATGCTTGATCGCAACCTCGTTCGTGGGTTGGTTTCGGATGATGAAGCTAAGGTAAACCTGGCTTCACTTCCTGACGACGCCGACTTGGCTGACTACATTGCAATTGAGTCGTTCTGGGATGATTCAACTAACGCTGACGCCTAATTTTATAGGCCATCGCGAATGAGTCTCTTTTTTTATGAATTCTCCTGAGGGATTCTTGTGTGCACACTTGCGTTCTGCGAGTGCGGCTTCTTGAGGTAATTGCTCATGTCTTCTTCCTCTGTGGTTGTTTCAGAATCGTCAATGCCGAATGATGTCGAAAACGTCACTATTTTAGGAACGGGGCCTGCCGGTCTCACCGCGGCAATTTACGCTGCTCGCGCGAATTTAAAGCCGCTGGTGGTCGCAGGTGAGCAGCCGGGCGGTCAGCTTACGATTACTTCAGACGTAGAGAACTATCCCGGATTTGCAGAGCCGGTGATGGGGCCCGACTTGATGGTAGCGTTTCGTAAGCAGGCAGAACGGTTTAATACGCGATTTTTGGATGGCAATGTCGTGAAGGTTAATCTTTCGCAGCGCCCGTTTACGCTAGAGACTTCCGAAGGAAAAGTGATCAAAACGAAGACTTTGATTCTTTCGACCGGTGCCACGGCAAAATGGCTGGGCCTGCCGGATGAAAAGCGTTTGATGGGTAAAGGTGTGTCGGCCTGTGCAACCTGTGATGGTTTCTTCTTTAGAAAAATGGATATCGCAGTGGCGGGTGGTGGCGATACCGCAATGGAAGAGGCAACTTTTCTAACACGCTTTGCGAATTCGGTGACCGTGATTCATCGGCGCGATAAGCTGCGTGCAAGTAAAGTGATGCAAGACAAGGCGATGAAGAATCCAAAAATTAAATTTATTTGGAACGCCGAAGTGAAGCAGATTTTGGGCGAAAAAGGTGTGGAAGGCGTTTTGTATAAAGACGCAGTAACTGGAGAAGATCACACACTTGCGGTTCAGGGGTTCTTTGTGGCGATTGGACACCAGCCAAACACGTCACTGTTTAAAAATCAGTTAAAACTGCACGAGAACGAATACATTTGGACTGAGGCGGGTTCGACCCGTACTTCGGTGCCGGGTGTATTTGCGGCCGGAGACGTTGCAGATCATGTGTATCGCCAAGCGGTAACCGCGGCCGGCACGGGTTGTATGGCTGCGATCGACGCCGAACGGTACCTCGAGCAAGGCGAAGGAATATGAAGGGAAACGACATGACCCAAGAAGTGGTGCTGGAACTTTCGGAGCAGGTTCGTGTTCGGTATGAGAAAATGGCCCGCATTCGAAGTCGGGGCGAGAATCCTTACAAGAATGGCTATAGTCCCGATTTTTTAGCGGCGGATCTTCACCGAAGTTACGACGAGAAGACTAAAGAAGAACTTGAACCTTTGGCAGCGCGCGCATCAGTTGCGGGCAGAATTATGGGGTTCCGTGATTTCGGAAAGGCTTCATTCGTTCGCATTAAAGATCGATCGGGGTTGATTCAGCTTTACGTCCAAAAGGATAAGCTGGGCGCCGAATTGTATGCTCAATTTAAAGAGCTCGATTTAGGCGATATTATTTATAGCGAAGGACAGCTTTTTAAAACAAAGACGGGCGAGCTTTCGCTTCAAAGTGAAAAGATCGTTTTAATTACCAAGGCTTTGCGGCCCCTTCCTGAAAAGTTTCACGGACTGTCGGACGTAGAAACCAAGTACCGCCAGCGTTACTTGGATTTGATCGTAAGCGATGAAACGAAAGAGACTTTTCGTAAGCGGTCTAAAATTGTCGAAGAGATTCGTAAGTTTTTTGTAGAGCATGACTTCATGGAAGTCGAAACGCCGATGATGCATCCTATTGCGGGAGGTGCAACGGCGCGTCCGTTTGTAACGCACCATAATGCTCTCGACATGGAACTCTTCATGCGTATTGCGCCTGAGCTTTATTTGAAACGTTTGGTGGTAGGTGGAATTGAGCGTGTGTTTGAAATTAATCGAAACTTTAGAAACGAAGGAATATCGATTAAACACAATCCTGAATTCACGATGCTTGAGTATTACATGGCCTATGCCACGTACGAAGATTTGATTGACCTCACGGAGAAGCTTTTTCAACACGTGGCCGATCAGGTGCTAGGGAAACGTCAGGTGAATTATCAGGGTACAGACATTAATCTAGACGGCCATTGGCAGCGTATCGGGGTAGAAGATGCGATTCTGAAGTACACCGATTTTGCTGAGGTGATGGGCATGCAAGCTTCAGAGCGATCGAAGCTGCGTGACCGCGAAACATTGCTGGCTTACGGCAAGAAGAAGTCCATTTCGATGAAGCCTAACGATTCTACGGGTGGCTTGATGATGGTGATCTTCGACGAAGAGGTTGAGTCGCAGTTGATTCAGCCTACATTTGTTACTCATTACCCGCTTGATGTTTCTCCTCTGTCGAGGAGAAGCGAGACGGATCCATTCCTAGTCGATCGCTTCGAGATGTATATTTACGGCCGTGAGATGGCGAATGCGTTCTCTGAGTTGAACGACCCGGTTGATCAGAGGGAGCGGTTTCAGTCGCAGGTTGACGCAAAAGCGGCTGGCAACGATGAGGCTTGTGGAATGGATGAAGATTACATTATGGCATTGGAGCAAGGAATGCCGCCGACAGCTGGACAGGGAATTGGCATTGATCGCATGGTGATGCTGTTTACTGATTCCGCCAGTATTCGTGATGTGATCCTCTTTCCTTTAATGAGACCTCAATGATTCGCGTTTGGTCGGCAGTACCAGTTCTTGCAAAGCGGTTTCTGCTCTCCAAAACTTCGGACGGGTTTTTATCTTTTATTGCTTGGGTTTCGGTTTTTGGTGTGGCGCTGGGTGTGCTTGCTCTCACTGTTGTGACGAGTGTGATTAATGGATTTGAGGGCGAGTTAGCGCGAGTCATTACAGCCATGAATGGCGATGTGGTGGTATTCACTCATTCGGATCCAGTGAGAGATCCGCTTGCAATCGAACAGAAGATTCGGTCAATCGTTCCTGAGACTCAAGCCATCACACATTCTTTGATTTCCGAGTTGATGATATCGGGTCCGAGCGGTGTCGCAGGAAGCGTACTTGAAGGTGTGGATTTAAAGAGTATGAGAGGCGTGACTCAGTTGCAGAGTCGTCTCACTTCGGGAAGACTTCCAGAGGCTCGTGGAGAGGTTGCCCTGGGCTCGGCTTTGGCTGAGCGAATTCACGCTGAACTGGAGGGCGAGGTTCGCCTTATTCTGCCGTTTGTTTCGTCGAACGGGGCTGAGCTGGCCGGAGATGAAGACGCATTAGGTGCGCC
>CANJNU010000181.1 GCA_947475645.1 Bacteriovoracaceae bacterium
CGACCGTCCGATCGATGCTCGCCTTAAATACGACTACAATCTAGATCGAGCTAAGGAGCTCCTGGCAAAAGCGGGCTATCCGGCGGGAAAAGGGCTACCGCTTCTCACTCTCGACTTAAGAGGGGGCGACAGCACGAATCGGCAGATGGGCGAATTTTATCAAAGGCAGTGGTCAGCCATCGGTGTTCAAGTTCACGTCATTACCAATACTTTTCCGCTTTATTTAGAGAAACAGAGCAAAGGACAATTTCAAATCGCGGATGGCGCCTGGGCCATGGATTATCCCGACCCAGAGAATGTTTATCAGCTTCTTTATGGTCCAAACGACGCCCCTGGCCCTAACGAAACCCACTTTAATCATCCCGAGATGAATCGACTCTATCAAGAGATGGCGAAGCTCTCTGCTGGCACCAAGCGGGCAGATCTAATTCGTCGAATGGACGAAATCGTTCAAGAAGAATCACCCTGGGCAATGCTTTACTACCAGAGCACCTACATGCTCTCCCAACCTTGGCTATTCAACTATCGAGCACGCGAACTTGCCACTCAGAAGCTCAAGTACCTGCGCATCGATAACGACATTAAGAAGCGTTACCTTTCACAGTAGCACTGAGGTGCCAATTTTCTGGCTCCACTGAAAAGCGGCTCTGTGTCAGCGAGTTCATGATTACCCCTCGACACATCTTTTCCTTCAGGGGGCTGCAAGAATTTCCGATAGGCAATTGAGAGCAACGTCGAACCATCTCAAGGAGGCGAGATATGACGTGCAAAACCTGCTTTATGGGAGACTTCTATGCGTATCAAATTAGCCTATTTACTGCACAGGACCGGAATGGGGATGCTCCTCGTCTTCGCAGCCTTGTGTGGATGGGGCGCTCCCGACTCCAGGGCTTCTGACTTCGTAGTCTACAGCGTGTATCGGGGTCTCGACTTAGGAAATCCACAAGATACTCCGCAAAAAGATTTTTTCGTCAATCTAGGAAGTGCTCAGGGTGCGAAAGCGGGATCAATTCTTAAGGTCACTAGAAAACTTGCAACCTACGATGTTTTGAATGAAAAACTTTACAAAGACGTAACGTTTCCCATCGCCGAACTTAAAGTCATTCATGCGGAAGGTAACGCGGCCATTTGTAGATTGGAAAAGATGCTTCCGGCCGACAAAACACCCTCCCTCGCCTATCGTACCGTCATGGTGGGCGATGCCGTTAGTCTTGTAAAATAAGGGAGCCGAAGCCTCCTTGCTTCGACGCTCAAGCATTCTTGCTTCGACGCTCCGATTTTTAACTAATCAGGGCATGGGCGATTCGATCGCCGGCACACTTCCTCGTGCCTTCGATAAGAAGTTCACCTCATCGGCATGAACCTCGTACGCGGTTCGCTCCTCACCTCCCTGGGTTGTGTACTTTCTACTTTTCAAAATCCCTTCAACATAGACGGTTTGTCCCTTATCTAAATATTGCTGACACATCTCGGCCTGTTTTCCCCATACAACAACCCGATGCCACTGAGTCTCCTGTTCTTTTTGCGAATTCATTCGTGCAGTGGCTAATGGAAATTGAACCACTCGTTTTCCGCTTTTTGTCTCTCTCTGCACAGGCTCAGCGCCCAATCGTCCAACTAAAATTAACTTATTCACATCTTTCATCTTCAGTTTACCTTTCAGATGTCGCTGTGGTGCGAGAATCAGGCCTAAATATGCCTCATTTATACCCAACTTCGGTTCGTTCTTCAGACTCTTGTACCGAAATCCGCACTCTTCGATTGCCAATCTTGAATTCAACCGTTAGTTTCCCTGGAATGAAAACCAGGGTCGCACTCGCCAGTCTGATGTTCGTAACTTTTCTCCCCAGCCAAGCGTTTTCGGCAATCTCGCTCTCCTGGGCGGATGATTCCGATATCAGCGCAACACAGAAGGGAACGATCGGACAAATGCTCGCTTCCGAGACCGAGGCCCCTCCGCTCGCCCTAAGTCCCGACGAGGTTACTCTCTCTGAAAAAGGAGATGGGCCTCTGGAGATTCAAATTCTTCGTATGGATCACGACGCCTGGACTCCCGTTTCCGGACTCGAACTCAAGTCACCCACCTTTGAGAATCTCAGTTTCCGTACCGATGCCGATGGAAAAACAAGTCTTCCAGGCTGCCTCAATTCAGGCGGCGACGTGAATTGGACAGCAGAACTCTCGAACGAGAAATTCAAGATCGCGCGGTCCAGTCACGAGAATTACTCAATTCACTTTGGCACTCCATGTCATGGAACTGCCGAGATTCGCTTCAAAAGCGAAACCAACGCAGGCCAGGTTCTGGGAATTTGGCAAGTCGCACAACACGCGCACGACAAACTCAAAGAGGCCGTGCGCATGGACTTTTGGAAAGCTCGGCTGAACTTTATTTGGCCCGCACAGGCGGACTATTATATGTTTGGCGAAGTTCATCTTACTCGCGGGGACCATTGGGATGTTATTGGTCACGAGATGGGACATGGAATTTACGACATGGCCAAGATCGGAGCATTTGGCGGAGGACAGCATAAGATCGACGAATGCTACTCTCCTGAACTGGCACTGTCGGAAGGCTGGGCCTCGTTCTTCTCGGCTTGGGTAACACTCGATCTGGCTGATGCCGATGCCCACTTTGAGTTCATGGTGCCCCGCCGGGCGCCCATTCGAATTGAAAATGTTCCCTTGGACGTGTGTCGGGGTGAACGAAACGAATGGCGCGTATCTAGTTTCTTCTGGGACCTCGTCGACCTTCATGCCGACGGCGAAACCTCGACCGAATCCTTTGCACGCATCTGGAACACACTTCTCAATAAAAACGTCAGTAAAACCTCGGCTGCGCGTGTTCAGCTCGAAAAGGCCGGTTTTGACGCGGCGCTGATGGCAACGGTGTGGGATCTCAATTTCTAACTCCGATGAGGAGTGTTGATTTTTTTAAGGATTCCATTAGTTTAGAGGTAACTCATTCAGCGCGATCCAATGAGGATCACTTTTAAGAACTGCGAAGTTACCGCAAAGATTTGAAAAGGAATTTTATGACCCGTCATCTCGTACTCGGACTGTCCCTTATTTTGGCAACTGCAACCGCCTGCTCGACTGCAAAACCCAAAGCCGAGGAGATCCAACAGGCAGCCGCTGCGCCCGCCACTGTGCCCACGGCCGTAGCAGCCGACGAAAATCTAAGCGGAGACTCAGACAGCGGTAAAGCCGGCGCACTGAAGTCGATCCAGTTCACCTACGACTCTTTTGTACTCGATGCAGACGGTAAAGAAGTACTGAAGGCAAATGCAGAGTACCTGAAGGCTCATTCTTCGGTAAAAGTTCAAATCGAAGGCCACTGCGACATTCGCGGCGGAATTCAATACAACATTGCTTTGGGTGAAAAGCGCGCTAATGCGGCCAAGAGCTTCTTACTTGACCAATCAATCGCTGCCGATCGTGTATCGACGATTAGCTTTGGAAAAGAAAAGCTCCTCGACAATGGCACCTCAGATGAAGCCCACAAGAAGAATCGCCGTGGAAACTTCGTAATCACCACTAAATAAGCCGATGAAGCGTTTTCTATTATTCGGAATACGCTTTTCGATTTTAGTCCTGATCTTGAGCGGGGGCTGTTCCACCCTGGCGACACGCCCCACTCAAGAAATGTCCTACACAAGTAGTGCACTCAAATCAGCCAAGGAAGTTCAGGCCGATGTTCTCGCCCCTGAGCTTTATCGGCAAGCAAACGAATGGTTTATGAAAGCGAGATCAGAATTCCGCTTCAAAAATTTTGATCTCGCTCTAAAATACGCTAAAAAGTCGAGAAACTATGCCGAAGAGGCAGAGTTTGAGGCCATTCGAGCAGGCGCAACCCGTAACGAC
>CANJNU010000182.1 GCA_947475645.1 Bacteriovoracaceae bacterium
TACCGGGTGATGACTGCGAATGCTCGAATCGGACTACCCGAAACTAAGCTGGGGATTTTTCCAGGATGGGGGGGAACAGTGCGGCTTTCTCGTTTAACGGGGGCCGATAATGCCATTGAATGGATCGCTTCAGGCGAGCAGAATAGGCCAGAGGCCGCATTAAAGATCGGCGCAGTGGACGCAGTGGTTGCGCCCGAAAATCTTCAAAAAGTTTCGATTCAAATGCTCGAAGACGCCATCTCAGAAAAGTTAAACTGGAAGGCTCGAGTTGCCGAGAAAAAAGCGCCCCTCAAATTAAATAAAATAGAAGCAATGATGGTATTCGAAACCGCTAAGGCGTTTGTAGCTGGAAAGGCTGGCCCAAATTATCCGGCTCCAGTGGCAGCAATTGAAGCCATGCAGAAGGGGGCTTCTAAGGTTCGCGATGAGGCTTTGCCGATTGAAGGCGAGTATTTTTCCAAGATGGCGAAGACCCCAGCAGCCCATGCTCTGGTGAGTCTCTTCTTGGCCGATCAAGCAGTAAAAAAGATCGCGAAGAAAATGTCGAAAGACGCCAGACCCGTGAATGCGGCAGCAGTTCTGGGGGCGGGAATTATGGGAGGTGGGATTGCATATCAGTCCGCCGCCAAAAGCGTTCCCATTTATATGAAGGACATCAACTCTGCACAGATTGACTTAGGTCTGAAAGAGGCGAGTAAGATTTTAGAAAAGGAATTGACGAGAGGAAAGATCAATTCGAGTAAGATGGCCGAAACCTTGGGTCGCATTCGTCCGACTCTTTCTTACGGCGATTTTCAGAATGTCGACTTCGTTGTCGAAGCGGTCGTTGAGAATGAAAAAGTAAAAAAGAGTGTTTTAGCTGAAGTTGAAGCCGCCTGTAAACCGGGTACGATTTTGAGTAGTAATACTTCGACTATTTCAATTACCCGCTTGGCTGAAGCGCTGAAGTATCCTGAGAATTTTGTAGGAATGCACTTCTTTAATCCGGTACATCGGATGCCACTCGTAGAGATTATTCGAGGAAAGAAGTCGAGCGAACAGGCCGTCTCCACTGCAGTGGCCTACGCTCAGGCGATGGGTAAGACCGCGATCGTGGTGAATGACTGCGGCGGATTTCTCGTGAATCGAGTGTTATTTCCTTATTTTTCTGGTTTTTCTGGACTCATTAACGACGGTGTAGATTTTCAACGCATTGATAAAGTGATGGAAAAGTTTGGCTGGCCCATGGGGCCTGCTTATCTACTCGATGTGGTTGGAATTGATACCGCTTATCATGCTGATAGCGTGATGGCATCTGAGTTCCCTGATCGAATGAAATCGACTGATAAGACGGTCATTCAGTTAATGTACGAGAATAAGCGGTTTGGACAAAAGAATGGACTGGGCTTCTTTAAGTATGTTCCTGATAAGAAGGGCCCCCCTAAAAAGGAAATCGATCCGTCGGTGATGGAGATGCTGAAGTCGTTAGTCAAGAAGACTTCGGTTGATGTAACCGATCAAGACATCATTGATCGAATGATGTTGCCGATGATTATCGAGTGTTCACGGTGTTTGGAGGAGAAAATTGTGGCCTCTCCTACCGAGGTAGATATTGCACTGATTTACGGCTTAGGATTTCCCCCATTCCGCGGCGGTGCAATGCGGTACGCCGACTTCCGTGGTTTGAATGATCTTTGCGCAGCTGCTGAAAAGTATAAGCACTTGAGCAAGCTCTATGAACCGACTGCGCAAATGCGCGAATTGGCTGAATCGAACAAAGGTTTTTACTAATTGAGGAAGGGTTTTTCTATGTCCTATTCACCAAGAGATGCAGTGATTATTGATGCTGTTCGGACTCCGATGGGTCGATCCAAGGGAGGAATGTTTCGAGGCGTTCGTGCTGAGGTTCTTTCTGCTAACGTGATGAACGCGTTGCTGGCGCGAAATCCTAAACTCGATCCCGCCGAGGTTGAAGATGTGATTTGGGGTTGCGTTCAGCAGACCCTCGAACAGGGATTTAATATTGCCCGCTTCGCGCAGTTGATGACCTCAATTCCTCATACTTCGAGTGCGCAGACCGTAAATCGGTTGTGCGGCTCTTCGATGACGGCACTTCATACTGCCGCGATGTCGATTATGACAGGTAATGGCGATGTATTTTTAGTGGGCGGAGTTGAGCACATGGGGCACGTGTCGATGAGCCACGGAGTAGACCCTAATCCCGCGAGTAGTAAATATCACGCTAAGGCTGCTGGAATGATGGGATTAACCGCTGAGCTTTTGGGGAAAATGCACGGGGTGACTCGTGAACAGCAGGATCAGTTTGCGGTGAGATCGCATCAGAGAGCGCATGAAGCGACGATTCAGGGGCGATTTAAGAATGAAATCGTTCCGATGGAAGGGCATGATGAAAGCGGAGCTTTGAAAGTTTTTGATTTTGATGAAGTGATTCGGGGCGAGACAAATCTTCAGGCTTTGGCATCTCTTAAACCAGCCTTCGATCCTCGTAACGGTACCGTAACCGCAGGGAACTCGTCAGCGATCTCGGACGGTGCCTCTGGGCTCTTGGTGATGAGCTATGAGCGAGCACGAGCACTGGGTCTCGAGCCTATGGCTCGGATTCGGGCTATGGGTTCGGCGGGCTGCGATCCTTCAACGATGGGCTATGGACCTGTTCCCGCTGTGAACAAGGCGCTTAAGCGGGCTGGATTAAAAGTGTCTGATATTGATTTATTTGAATTGAATGAAGCCTTTGCTGCGCAGTCACTGCCCGTGCTGAAGGATTTGGGCCTACTTGATGATGTGGAGTCGAAAGTAAATTTGAATGGGGGAGCGATTGCTCTAGGGCATCCGCTCGGTTGCTCAGGCTCCCGTATATCGGGAACACTCATGCATCTGATGAAGGCCAAGGACGCGAAACTGGGCGTGGCAACGATGTGCATTGGCTTGGGTCAAGGAATCGCGACAGTATTTGAACGCTCTTAAGCTACGCGTTTAAGTCTGTCGGAAGCTTTGGCGACGTAAGGAAAACAGTGGAATCCATCAGGCTGCTGGTGGGTTCCTAAAATAAGTCCGCAGGGTTGCCCCATGACTACGAATTCCTTCAGTACGATCGCGGAAGATCCATGTTCTTCGGTAAGTCTTACGAACTCCTGCGCTGCCTTTTTTGTAAAGTCGCCAGAGATCTTGTAGTCTCTACCATTGACGGTCCAGGAGAATACTAGAACGATATTCCTATTTTCTTTCTTCTTTACTGAGCCATCGAGCTGCACCGCTTTGGCTTTTGTCTTCAGGAATTTTTTGAGGTAAAAGTAGAGTTCTTCTTCGGTCTGAAGGCGTAGGGGTTCCATAGTGGGCTTATCGGTACTTTTTTGAAAAACTTGAGCCATGTCAAAATTTGATTCCCAATTTTATAGTCGATATCGCCCCCTCTATCCAGGGGGGCTCTATGCGACTTGGAAGACGCACTTGGATGCGGGGGGAATTTGCTCTCCCTATCAGGCGTTAGACGTGGGGTGTGGCACCGGACACTCGATTCTTTCGGCTTGTCGTGGAGGAGTAGATGCGAGTTGGACGGCACTTGATTCTGATCCGGAGATGCTCACTGAGGCGCGCTCATTTCTACGTACTCATGCTGGGGCTGTGAATTATGTGGTGGCTTCGGCAGAGCGGTTGCCGTTCGAGTCGGAAACACTTGATTTGGTTCAAGTGGCCTCGGCTTTTCATTGGATGAGGGCAGAAGAGACGGCATCCGAATTTTTGCGAGTTTTGAGAATGAACGGACTTCTTGCAATGTGCGAATATCAATTTCCAAAGAGCAAGGACTTACTGAATTTGAACGAGTGGATTAGGCGCGAGTTCA
>CANJNU010000183.1 GCA_947475645.1 Bacteriovoracaceae bacterium
CCCAAAACAGGACAAGAAGAATTAAACTCTTGTAAAGTCGTCGATCTAGCTCAAGGCGCAGAGAAGTCGAAAACCGTTACCGCAGAGGCCTGTATGAAGCTTCTGCGCGGCGAAAGTAAATCTCTGAGTAACAAATGCCAAGTCATTATGATGGACTCTGAAATTTCCGGAGACCCCCTTGGCGTAGAACCCAACCAATGTAGAATCTCCAGCACAGGCCGCACCAGTCGCACAATGGACGAGTCTGAGCGAAACGCATTGAAGAATTCAAAAGCAGTTTCAAATTATTACAAGTCCACGCACGGCAGAAATAGCTTCGATGACCAAGGTTCGGCGCTTGTAAGCGTCGTTCACGTCGGTATTAACTTTGCGAACGCAGCCTGGGTGCAGGGCATGAACTTTATGATGTACGGCGACGGAGACGGCGAAATCCTAGGAGACATGACTCGCGGACTTGACGTAGCGGGCCATGAAATGACTCACGGAGTGATCTCGAACACGGCAAAACTCGGCCGCATGTACGAGAGCGGCGCCCTGAATGAATCCTACGCAGACTTCTTTGGGAAGATGATCGCTAACGATGGGACCTGGGTACTCGGTGAGAGTTTGGCTCTCGATCACTCCAAGTTCAAAGGAATCCGGAACCTCAAGAATCCAGGCGCCCTTCAAACTCACGTGGGTAATGCTGAAGGAAAAATGATCACCATTGCCTACCCCTCGACGGTCAAGGAACAGATCAAAAAGAAGTCCAACACCACTTGCAATTCAAGCAATGACTCCTGCTGGGTTCACATCAACTCCACAGTTCCCAGCCATGCCGCTTATTTGATTCACGAGGCGATTGGTAAAGAGAGTGCGGAAGTTCTTCTCTATATCACCATGACACAGTTCCTAAATCCTGAAGCAACATTCAAAATCTCAGCACAAGCAACTCTGGCCGCTTGTGCTTTTAAGTTCGATGAAAAAACCTGCGACAAGGTCAAGAAAGCCTACGTTAAAGTAGGAATTCTCTAATTAGTGAACTTGATTGATGTCGAATTTTTGAACCATTTCGACAATCTGCTTTTCCATGTCGTCGTCTGATTCATAAACTTCGTCAATGTGCGATGACCGCATAAAATATTCGGCCATGGTGCGCGCCACTGTTTTGAGCGGCTTCTGAAAATAGAAGCCATTCAAGACGTCGTCACCAAAGGTTTTGCGAATCACTGCTTTCGCAGCCTTGAATTGGTCACTATCAGTGAAGGCTGAGTCTGACAGCGCTTCTGCCTTAGCGCCAATTCGGGCCAACGCCCGCTCGCGCAGATCTTCGTCCGTTAAAATGTAAGGACTCACGAGCCCCACCATTTCATCCTGAACAATCTGCCGAAGTCGGACAGGAAAGGAAACCGCCTTCTTGTTCTCCAGCTTGGTAATCACACTCTTCACCAACAGCCGAACATCGTCCCTTTTTGAGCTCATCGATTTCTCTCCCTTAGAATTTAACGGTATCTTAACTTTTGGATTCACTCAGCTCATTTTTAATTTTTTTCTCACAAATCGAATCATATTCAAGGTTTCGGTGATCCCGAAGGCCTGCCCCAATGCCGCGGCGACCCCTACCCCCTCCAGTACAACTGCCAGAACTTTTATGACGCGCACCATTACTAAGCCTGGTTTTCCACCCCACTGAAGCCCCAACAGATCGGGAATCAGCCAATTCAATGCTGCATTTGTTCCATAAACAACCCCACCCATCATCAGAGCAACCGCAGCGTTCTTCATGAACGAGGAGAAGACCGGAGACAAATTCCACCCCGCCCCAACCTGGCGAAGGAGTCGTCTCGCCGAATAAAGAAGGTAGACTGCGTTAAAAATGGCCGCCACCGAAGTTCCCAACGCAAGGCCCCAATACCCAAAAGGCCGAACCATAAGGAGATTCAGTACGATGGTTACCGCAACAGCTAACGCACTCGATAGAACCGGAATCCTTGTATTTCCCATTGCGTAAAATACAGGAACCAACACTTTCACTGCCGAGTAAGCAGTCAGACCCACCGAGTACATCACCAATGCCAGCGCTGTTGCACGCGAGTCCTCAGATGTAAATCGGCCATATTGAAAGATCATATTAATGAGCGGCACACCCAGAAAAGCCAATCCTGCTGAAGCAGGAAGATTAATAGCAAAGACGTGCCGCAAGCTCTCAGTCAAACTTTGCTCAACGCCTGAATAGTCTTTTTCTACCCAGAACTTAGAAACTCTGGGAAGGGTGGCTTGGGCTAAAGAAACCCCAAACACTCCAATCGGGAATTGCATCAATCGAAAAGCATAATTTAACCACGAAACGGCCCCTGGTCCCTGCGAAGTCGCTAAAACCGTATTCACTAAAACGTTCACTTGGGTAGCGGCTAAACCCCACGTTCCTGGAATCATTAAAAAAAGCATTCTTCGTAAGTATGGATCTCTAAACCAAACTGGATCACCAGGACTTCGCTTAGCCCAACGGTAGCCCACGCGATAGAGCGACGGTAGCTGACAAAGTGCCTGCACCGCTCCACCCACTACAACACCGATCGCCATTCCTTCAATCGGATGAATTCCAAAAGAGTCGGCTGTCTTCGCCAGAACCACGCCCACCACAATCGACGTCAAATTAAACAACGCCGACGAAAACGAAGGAAGAAAGAAAACACCGCACGCATTCAGCACACCCATAAATGCCGCAGCCAACGCAACAAATGGAAAGAATGGATACATCATGCGGGTCATGCGAATCGTGAGCTCAAGCTTTCCTGGAATTTCTCGAAATGCAGCCGCATAGAGACCCACGAGCTGGGGCGCGAATAGAATTCCGAGCAATGAAAGAATGACTGCGGTAGCAGCCAAAACTCGAAATACAAGCCCCGCCACCCTCCAGGCACCCCGATCTCCTTGCTCATGCCGAGCCTGAGTGAAGGTGGGCACCAACGAGGCGCTCATCGCTCCCTCGGCAAAAAGGTCTCTCAGAAGATTTGGAATTCTAAAAGCCACATTAAAAGCGTCTGTAAAGTTCCCCGCTCCAAAAAGAATGGCAAAAACCTGTTCTCGTACGAGTCCCAGTACACGACTCAAAAGAGTCGCTATTCCCATTAAACCTGCGGCCCGGATCCAATTCTCGCTTTTTTTGTTCACATGTCCCTTTACGCTTTTTCAGGGAACGATTTTCTCACCCACTTCTCAATGCCTTCTTCGATTTTGGATTTAAAGGGAGAAGCCAAAAGACTTAGCTTCCCGTCTAATTCCATGCATCCGTCGGTACAACTTAAAGTTGCATTCACCATGGATGATTTAATTCTGACTTGTTTTTTTTGTGCATCTCTCTGAATCTCGAATTTTGAAATCCCCGATTTCTCTAAAAACCGATCGATATCGACCGAAACTTTATCGTAGAGTTGCTGAGCCGATTTACCCGGAAGTTGAACTTTTTTCTGAAGGCTTGCCATCGAGATTCCCCTATTCGTTAATCCGTTCGAGTGTGGCCAACTCAGACCCCCAAAGCACTTCCTGGTCTGGTTGAACTCCAATTTGCTTTAATCTTACTGCAATAGGGACCGAATGAGGAACCAAGATTCCCAATGAATTCAGAATCAAAATTGGTTCATGCGGAGGAACGACGTCTCCCGTACGATAACGAATTGCGTGAACCTGACCTTGCACCTGAGCCAGAAGACGTGGGGTGGCTGGGGCAGACTGACGAACCGGAGAGGCCCATTCTTTTAGGCGCAGCGTCCAATCTCCTATTCGAATGCACCATTGCTGATCTTCGATGGGATAGGCCAAGACTCGAAGCCGAACCCCTGCGTCCCCCTGAAGG
>CANJNU010000184.1 GCA_947475645.1 Bacteriovoracaceae bacterium
GATACATTTGAGGGCGACGAGGGCTTCAAACCTGCCCAGTTCGAAGCACTGAAAGAAGTGCGCAATTTTTCCCGTGAATTATGGGAAATCGCGACCGTTCACCCCGAAATGAAGATTTAAAGGGAGCTTCGACTCAATCTTCGTTCGAAGGTTCGACCTTCTTCGTCACGCCGTGGGGAATTCGTTTGGTTTTAATTTTCCCCATTTTCTCAAGCTTTCGAGTGAACTCAATCATCTTCAGCTGAGCGCCGCCAATGTCTCTGAGAGGCGTTTCCTCACCGAGCTCCTCTAATGAGTCGCGAAGTTCAGCCATATTTCTCGACATCGTGTTCTTCTTAAATCTTTGTTTTACGTCGTCCGCCGCTCGGCAGATCGAAAGAGCAACGATTCGTGCGGGTGCAGTGCTGATCAGTTCAGCAAGCTCGAGATCGGGCAAAAGTAGGACATCCTCAAACGTAATCATGTAACTCAGAATTAACTGAGCGTACTCGGCATCCTCATCCATCCCGACTTCAATCATTCTCTGCCGGCGAGAGACCGGAGTCGATTCCCACAACTCCACTAATTCTCGAAATCCATCGGGTGACCTTTTATACCGTTCGAAACCCATGCAGGTAATCTCCTCCTGCTAGGTTAGCCGGTATCGTCTGGGCAATCAACTTCCCTATCGAATTCGATCTGAGACAACCGGCGCATTGGGGGCTTGAAAAACAATACGGAGCGAATCCGTTGAAATGTCTAGAACTCGGTCGAAGTGCTGTTCATCCAGAAGGGTACTCGACTCAGGCAAGGTCATCCCTGGATAGAGGATTTCGGGGAACATCGCTTCGGTCCACAATTTCGCGTTCGTATCCAAGCAAGGCCATTCGGGTTGACCACAAATCTGGTTAACGATCGCTACTGGATTCTCACTCAACAGGTCGTATGCGGTTCTACGATAAGCCTTGGCAATCAAACGCGCTGATATTTTTCTCCTCAAAAACTCCCTCACCTGCGGCAAGGCCGGATCGAGGTAAATCGGAGATAATTCTTCAATTTTCTTCAACACCACAACTCTAATCGAGTGATCCTGAAGAACTTCGTTCAGAACAGGAAAAAGACTTGTTCCTGCAAACATCGGATTCAAAAGAGCGGCATCGATTTTCTGGTCGATCGACGAGGCGGTGCTTACACTCGAAGCTGCAGCCGGGGATAAGGTCTCCGCATCTCGGGTTCCGACCCGGACATTCAAACGCCCACTCGCTAAGTCATCTGCAAATTCACCTACCATCAACTGATTCACAATTTCGAGCGGAACTTGATCTCGCAGCTCATCGGCGTGCTTCAGTAATCGCTTTTGTCGATCAATTGGCGACTCTCCTCCCTCAATTTCTCCTGGTAAAACTTTAAAATCAGCATTCGATTGTTTCTCTTTCTCGGCCAATATAACTAAAAAGCGAGACTTAAACTCAGTAGCTCGATCGCCCGAAATAAGTAGATCATGTGCGCCCGAATGATAACGACTTAAGCGGAATGTACGATCTTTTAATGTCTGATAAAGCGTATCGACCTGTTGAGAGGAAATACCAAAAAGGGTCTGTAACGAAAGAGCTCCGTTCTTCTCCTGCACGAGACGTTCGAACATCATTTGACGCGTAAGTCGAGTTTGATGATCTTGAAGCTGCTGAGTAATTAAGGCGCTCATTCCCTGCCAAGTGAGGGGCAGTTTGTCGAAATGAAGAGAAACAGCAGGCCACTTAAGTTCGGACTGAGAGAAGCTCACCTCGTTCCAATCGGCTTGAACTCCACCCTCACGGTACTTCCAGTCCATGTTGATGGTCATGGTGTTCGCACCCACACCTTCAGTTAACCAAGCGTAAAGAGTCGCGTTCGACAGCGAGGAAATGTCTTGAGCAGGATGAAGCTCTACCTTCCCTCCTGCAACTACAACCTCCTTAACCAAAATCTTTCTCGCATTCGCCGCATTTTGAACAAGTATCGAACGAAGTACGTAGTTCACTCTCGACCTAGAAACTTGCGGCTTCAACTTTCGCTTCATCGCCTCATGATCCAGAATACGGGCCAGCGTAAGAATACCCATGCCTTGCCTCGACAATTGCTGTAAGTACTGCTCGTAAAGTCTAGCAGCCGATCCCACAACCCCGCGCATCTTCAATGTTCGCGAAAATGCGTCAAAGCCAGCGGGCCACACGATACTCAAAAAATCCTGTCCCTCAATCCGCCCCTCTTCATTCACTCGGTAACGCCAAAGATCTTCGCCTTTGCGCTGATCGCCCATGTAATTATACTGAACTCGTCCCAACAAATCGAATCGCCAGGAGGGACTCAGAATTGGGCCCGCCTCTGGCTCGCCCGCGCTTGCCGCCGCTGCAGCAACGACTTGAGAGACCAGGAGGAGGACTTGAAGGAAGGACAGTACGCGAATGCGTGAGGATTTTGGTGACATGCGGTCGCTTATACCTGACTAATTAAGTCAAGTCAAAGTGAAATCATAACCTTCGAAACTAATAGTATTTTTGTCTTTCATTTCACCAGGACGCCCGTTTAAAAGCAAACCACGCCAAGAGACACATCATCACAATCGGTGCCTGCATGGCTAGCCCAGCTGGCACTCTGCCAGAATAGGACCACTGGGTAGCCCCCATCTGACAAATCCAATAGCCCGCAAAAACCACGATCGAAGTAAGCGCCGCCCCCGAACGAACGACGCGGGTTCTAACCGTTGCCAGCCCCATTCCCACAAACACGAAAATAAGCGGAATGAGCGCCGATGCCACTCGCTGCCAATATTCTGTTCGAGCCATAATGTATTCGCCTGAACCCGGGTGAACCTCTGTATCAGCAATCCACTTCAAAAGATCCTGATAGGAGAACATCCGCGGACGCTTTCCCACCACACCTCCGCCTTCCTCAAAGCTGAGATACAAACTGTATTCACCAAAATCAATCTTCTGATATTGATTCGTTTCCTTACCCGGACGGTGAATACTGCCATCGTAAAGTTTCAAAACTACGGCAGACGAAAGCTCTTTCTCTGTTCGTACGGTCACCACTTCGCCTGATCTTGCGGTCACCGTCAGTGGATTTTTCGCGTCACGTTCGTCATAGATAAAGACCTTCTTTAAGCGACTCGATTTTGAATCCACCTCATCGGCGAAGATCAGGAGGTCAAAAAAACCCGAATTAAATGAGCCTTGCTTAATCGCACTCACCACACGAGTGTTCCCCACACGAAGTAGCGTGTCTTTAGCAGTGCGCTCCCCCCAAGGAACCCAGTCCAAATTAAGGCCCAAGGATACTGCCGAAACTACGAGCGAAAGCAGAACAGGGGCCAGAGACATGCGCAGTAAACTCATACCGCTCGACTTCAGAGCTACCAATTCGCTGTCCGCCGATAGCCGCCCAAATCCCACCAGAATTCCAATCAAAAATGCGACCGGAAGCGTATGCGGCAGAAATGAAAGAGCCATCAAGCCCACCATTTTAGCCAGAAGCACCCAACCCACATTATGCGAGATAAAGAGCTCTGCCAGTCTAAGAATTTGAAACATCAGCAATATAAAGAGAAAGAAGACGTTCCCGCCCAAAAAAGGACCAAGAATCTCGCCCAGAATATACCGATCAATCCGCTGAGGAAGCCAACGCTGCAGACGCATGAAGATAGAATCTATCTCAACAGGATCAGACAGGAATTACAATCAGAAGTAATAGACGAGTGAAGCGTTCGGAATTGGATAAACCCCGTTGAAGGTCACTCCACTCTGTTTCACATCCAGCATCAAAGTCAGGGGTAGCTCGACGGCCAAACCTAGATTTTCAACCAACGTAAAC
>CANJNU010000185.1 GCA_947475645.1 Bacteriovoracaceae bacterium
CGAGGCTGAGGTGCCGTTTAAAGATCCGTCGGTCGGCCTGAGAAAACTGAAACTCGTGCCGCGCCAGTTTATGCAGCAAACATCGTACTGGCTTTGCGCTTCTGAATCCGACTTGCCACTCAGGGTAGGCGACTTTTGGGTGAAGGAAGCTGAACTTCCACCCGGAGTACCCGTTCGGTTCGGCGAATCCCGCTTCTCGCTCGAGACGCCAGATTCGGAACAGGCGATTCCAGCTTATCCTTCGGGGGTGCGTCCTTGGCTCACTCAATCCGAACGAGGCCGCGAAGTGCTCTGGCTTACGAAGAAGGGAGCGCTTACTTCACTTTCGGTCTACTTAGCCGGAGAAACGGGCACCGGAAAAGAGGTACTGGCTCACCTCATTCATGCATGGAGTCCACGCGCAGCTGGAAATTTTGTACCCATTCACTGTGGTGCAATTGCCCAAACGCTTGTAGAAAGCGAACTATTTGGTCACGTGAAGGGAGCCTTCACGGGCGCGCACCTTAGCCGGCCCGGCGCACTGATGCAAGCCCACGGCGGCACGCTCTTTTTAGACGAAGTTGCTGAACTTCCGCTCGATACCCAAGTCAAGCTACTGCGTTTCCTCGAGGACGGTGAAATTCGCCCGGTAGGATCGGACCGAATTTCACACGCCAATGTAAGACTCATCTGTGCCACTCATCAACCGCTGCAGCGATTGGTGGAGGAGGGAAAATTTCGCCGCGACCTCTACTATCGTCTGGCCTCGCTCACTATCGAGATTCCTCCACTTCGCGAACGAACTGAAGACATTGAATTTCTATCCAAAAAGTATGCAGCTGAAGTCGAGAAGTGCCTTTCGCCTCGGGCACTGCTGCGATTAAAGGCGCACTTTTGGCCCGGTAATGTTCGAGAACTTCGACATTCGGTTGATCGTGCGGCAGGGATAGCGGGCCCGTTTCGAAATACACTCGACGAACAGGATTTTAGTTTTCTCTTAAAAACCGGATTTAAACTCGACTCAGCGAATTTGGCTGCTTCCGAGTTGGGCAACAGCGCGGTTACCTTAGCCGAGATGGAGCGGCACATGATAATGAAGGCCCTACGCCTCACCGAAGGAAATCGTCGAGAGGCGTCTGTGCTTCTGGGAATTGCACGCAGCACCCTATTTGAGATGCTAAAACGCTATAAAATTCCGCAAGTTCGAAGCGGAGTCCTTACCCCACCGTCAGCTTCGAGAAGAAAATGTTCTGAACTTTCCCCTTCGGAATCCATGCATTGATGCGATCCATAAGCTTGGCCTTTAATTTAAGCTTACCCTCGCGGGTAAGTAACTCGTCTCGCTCAAGGTCGATAAACACGTTAGTAATTTGACTCTTTAACTGAGGCAGCCGCTGCGAAAGGTAGTCGTAGGTCTCGGTGGCGTCACACTCAAGCACCAAAGTTACATCGGCCAGATCGGCACCCGCTGCCTTTTTGCGAAGGGACGGCTGAGGCTTTAGATCAACCGTAAAAGCCCCCACAGTAAGCATGGAAGCTCCCATCTGTGGCTTTTTTTCGCCCTCTTTTTCTAAGTCGTCATCGACAGGCTTCGCGCCTGCGTGCTCTTGTCCGTGCGCTGCCGCGGCAACAACCGCAGCGTTGGGCACGGCGCGATGCTTCATTTGAGTCAAAGCCTGAAGCGAAATCCAAACAGTGACGATTAAACTTAAAAAGAAAAACACGGACATTTTTCGAGTAGGTGCGTCGGAAGAGATCAATCCAACGAGGATCTCAACGAAACTCGTTCTGAACTGTTTTGCTGCCTGACGTAGGCGCGCCCATTGAGGCACCTCATGATTCGACATTGCTTAAGGATAACGGTTGCATCTCCTCAAGTTCCACCAAAAAAAAGTCGAAACGCAAATACGAAGCTCCGGGAGGGGGGTAGAATGAAAAAACAGCTATTCAAAGTCGCTTGTGTCATTCAATTGGCGCAATTGGCGCAATTGGTTCAACTTACCCTACTTACGGGATGCGCAATCAGTCCGCTCCTCTTTAGCTCTCATTCCGAAGAGGATCCGATTACCGAAGCAGCTCTTCCGTTTATTGACGAGACGGAACGAGTACGCCTAGATACCCTTCAAACTCACGCCTCAAGTGCCTATCGCCCCACTGTGGCACAAACGCTTCATCTCGGAATGAATCCCGACGAGGTTCAAGCCATTTGGGGACGCCCAGCCGAGGTGGAAGCCGCAGGAGATCCGAATCAGGGTAACCTCAAGTGGATTTATTCGGTCGGAATTCATGGCCGCTATGGAATTGGCTCCCAAAGAGCAGTTTATTTCGAGAACGGACGGGTGGCTGGCTGGGAAAATTAAAGTGTCCATGGTAGCGTAAAGGAATCCATGGAAGCTGTCTTTGATTTCGAAAAACCCATCGTTAATTTGGAGAAGAAACTCCAAGACCTTAAGGAACTCGCCAAGCAGGAAGGGGTCGATTTCTCGGCGGAAATTCGTCTTCTCGAACAAAAAGTAATTACCCTCATTGACGACACCTACTCTAAGCTCACGCCCTGGCAGCGAGTTCAGCTTTCGCGCCATCCCGGACGGCCCTATAGCCGCGATTACATCGACCTTATTTTTCCTGACTTTATGGAACTTCATGGCGATCGCACTTTTGGCGACGATCAAGCCATTCTTGCTGGCATTGCCCACTGGAACTTTGAATCGCCCGAAAAGCCCGGCGAATTCAAGCCCGTTTCGGTTTTGATTTTGGGCCACCAAAAAGGACGCACTACCAAGCAAAAAATGGAGCGAAACTTTGGAATGGCACGTCCAGAAGGCTATCGAAAAGCTGCGCGCCTCATGCAAATGGCGAATCGATTTAAGATGCCCATTCTTACCCTGATTGACACGCCCGGCGCCTATCCAGGAATGGAAGCCGAAGAGCGGGGCCAATCTCAAGCGATTGCCGAGAACATTCAACTGATGTTCGGGCTCGATGTTCCCATTCTTACCCTTGTTATTGGCGAAGGCGGCTCGGGGGGCGCACTCGCTATTGGGGTGGGTAACCGAGTAGTGATGCAAGAATATGGAACCTATTCGGTGATCTCGCCTGAAAGCTGCGCTTCGATTCTTTGGAGTGACTCAAGTTTGGCCGAAAAGGCCAGCGAGAAGCTGAAGATGTCGGCGAACGAACTTTTAAGATTTGAAATAATCGACGAAATTGCTCCCGAACCCAAGGGGGGCGCTCATCGGGATTGGCCCCTCGCCGCTGAACTTCTGAAGCAAACCATCGCGAGAAACCTCAATCCCCTCATCGAAATGAGCCTCTCCAGCGACCCCAAAAAAGTGAAGCAGATCAAAGCCGATCGAGCTCTCAAATTTAGACAGATTGGAAGAATGGGCCTCACCCAAATTAATCCCTCACCCGGATCATCGAACTAGCCCATGCTAACGCTGGGACGCCTTATTGTAATCTCTGCGCCGTCTGGAGCTGGAAAAACCACTCTTTGCGAGCGCTTACTGCGTGACTTTTCTCAATCCCTTCGTCTGTCTATTTCAACCACCACTCGTGCACCTCGGGGTGCCGAACAAAATGGAAAAGAGTACTTTTTTGTAACCAAGGCTGAATTTGAGCGGCAGATCTCGGAAGAACTTTTTGCCGAATGGGCGCTCGTTCATGGCAACTACTACGGCACCTCTAAACAAACGATTCAGAATGCCTTTGCAGCAGGAAGGTCTGTGCTTCTGGATATTGATGTACAGGGCGCCCATAGTTTTCGAAATGCCTTTCCAGAACAATGCGTCGACATTTTCATCTCCCCTCCTAGCCTCAAAGATTTAGAAAATCGTCTTCGGAATCGTAA
>CANJNU010000186.1 GCA_947475645.1 Bacteriovoracaceae bacterium
AGCGCCTCTACTCCAATCATTTCAATTTTGCCGATGAGATCCGCGGGCAAATCACCTGAGGGGGTCGATGTATTCGAGCTCATCGTTGCATCAACTCGAGAATCAATTCGAATTACATCTTTGGGGCCAAGCTACGAACTTGGTCCACGATTGCGCTAAATGCCTTCGGATCAACGATAGCAATATCAGAGAGAATCTTACGATCCAATTTAATCTGAGCTTGCTTCATTGCAGACATAAACCGACTGTAGCTAATATCGTTTCCGCCCAATGCAGCGGACAAACGAGCAATCCAAAGCTGGCGGAAGTCGCGCTTCTTCGCGCGACGATCGCGGAATGCATAGACATGGGCGCGATCAACTGCTTCAGCAGTACGCTTGAACTTATTACCCAGGCCTAGAACAAAGCCTGATGCTCTTTTGAGAACTTTCTTATGACGACGACGCTTCTTAAAACCACGTTTTGCGCGAGGCATTGATAAACTCCTTACTCTTTACAGCCGAAATTAATTTCCGTAGGGAAGACACTTTTCAACGTGTCCGATATCCCCTTCAAACACGTAGCCGCCCTTACGCAAAGCCAACTTGCGAGCAGAACTCTTGCTTCCCAGGTTGTGGCGTTTATTGGTGCGCTTGAACTTCACCTTACCGGTAGCGGTAAAGGAAAAGCGCTTCGCTGCAGCCTTTTTCGATTTCATTTTCATGGGATCCCCTAAATCTTTTCTGAATTCCTAAAATGGACCTAATTTTAATTCTTAGCAGCTTGCAAGCACTCCGGCACCAAAGTCATTACCTGGGCGATGCACAGCAAGGGCTGCAACGTACTCCAACCCTTATGCGGCCGTCAAGCCTGAAGACTGAACAAACACAAGGTTTCTATCAGCCCTCAGATTTCCCAGAATCCTCTCCTGTCCCTTCGGACGAGATCGGCTTCACAGGAGTAATTAAAGGCGCTACCATCTGAGTCACCACCGGACCAGCACTCGCCGGAGTAACAACAGGAGTAATCGTCTGAGCCATCGGAGGCCTGGAAATGATTCCTGGCCCCACACTAATCATCGGCTTCTTGCTCGCACCGGGTGCAAGGATCATGATCAGCTTCTTCCCTTCCAATTTAGGATGGGCTTCAACTGATGCAATATCCTTCACTCGATCTGCCAGCTGAGACATGATCTTAAAACCTTGATCCACATAAGTGATCTCACGGCCGCGGAACATGATCGTAATTTTTGCCTTGTCGCCGTCGAGCAGAAACTGGCGAATATTTTTAAACTTGTAATCCAGATCGTGCTCTTCTGTTTGAGGGCGAAGCTGAACTTCCTTCACCTTGATTACGGTTTGCTTTTTCTTCGCTTGATGCTCTTTTTTCTTCTTTTCGTACTTAAACTTACCGTAATCGCAAATTTTGCAAACCGGCGGACTTGAGTTTGGAGACACCTCCATCAAGTCCAAGTTTCGTTCGCGCGCCATTTGCAGCGCTTCATGTGTGGGAACTACACCCACTTGATTTCCTAATTCGTCGATGAGGCGAACCTGGGGAACACGAATACGTTCATTCACCCGATTGTCATCTTTATTATGGGTTGGAAGAGGTCCGCGAGGTAACCGCGGACGAGGAAAAGAGGGATTGGACGGACTGGAAGGATTGGGCGGACTGGAAGGTATAAAAGCCATTCTTATTTCTTTGTTATGTGGTGAAGCGTCCTACAGATAAATCGAAAAAAAGCAGCCCTGTGGCGACGCTAATCATTGCCTCCTGAGACAGACGATTACCGAACTCCACTTAGAGAGTCAAGAATTGCAGTATTTCAACAAAAAACCCGGACCCCAAAGGGGTCCGGGTTCTATGAAAAATCTGAAAAGAAACCTAAATATTTTAAGCGTTAGCGGAAGTAGCTGTTTTCTTTGATGTTTTCTTGCTGGTCTTTTTGGCCGCGGTAGTCTTGGTGGACTTAGTCTTAGACTTGGTCTTTACCTTAGACTTCGTCTTAGTTCCCTTCGACTGCCTAGCCATATCAGAAATCAGCTTTTCGACTTCTTTTCGCTGCGCCATCACATAGCTCTTAATCTTCTTCACTTCAGACGGAATCTTCTTTTGGAATTTCGCTAGATCTTTGCGTTCGCGCTCTAAAAAACTTTTAATTAATGAGGCATCTGCAGAGATGAGCTTCTTTACTTCTTTGCCATGCTTTTCAGCATATTTACGAGCTTCATCTACCCAACCCTGGGTATTCACCATTGTCTCAAATTTTTCTTGAGCAGCTTTCACACGATTCACTACATTTTTCATTTCAGTTCTCATTTCAGCTTTCATTCGAATCTCCCTTAGTTTCTGAGGTACCCGGCTTCTCATTTTGTGGGCGTTCTACTGTTTTCGCAACGGGAATCCGTCGCCCCATTCCGAAAGCCTTTGAACTTACTTTCAAGACGGGTGCCGACTGCCGCCGCTTGAATTCATTCAACTCTACACGATGCAAAATTTCGCGCAACCAGCCTGGATTATCCAGCTTCGCCCCATACTTTTTCTCTAAATCTTCGATCGAGATCAATCGTTCTAGATAGTCCTCGAGTAACGCATCCAGCAGATCGTAGGGCGGTAAACTATCCTGATCTTTTTGATCAGGACGAAGCTCTGCCGAAGGAGCCTTCGTAATGCTGCGCTCTGGAATTACAGCGACGTGCCGTTGATTGAGGTATCGAGCCAACTCATAGACCTGCGTTTTATATAAATCTCCGATAGGAGCCAGAGCGCCGCACATGTCGCCGTAAAGCGTACCGTAGCCCGTAGCCAGCTCTGATTTATTTCCCGTAGTGAGCACCAAAGCACTGTAGTGATTCGAAAGAGTCATTAAAACGAGGCCTCGCAATCGCGCCTGAAGATTCTCGAGAGCTATGGGCGCCAACGAGCCACCAGTCGCAGGTGCTAATTGAGGCAACTGACCTAACTTACCGTGATCGATCAACTCCCGAATAGATGCGGAGTTTAAAAATTTAATCGGACGAACTTCAAACGGAATACCCAAGTTGCTAGCCAACTGTTCCGCGTCTTCCCTACTGTGACTCGAAGAATATTGGCTAGGCATCGCCACACCTAATACATTGCGAGACCCCAAAGCGAGCACAGTCAATACAGCCACCACCGCCGAATCAATTCCGCCACTTAGGCCCAGTACAGCGGTGCTGAAACCAGTACGCTTAAAGTACTCGCGAATTCCAGTCACCAAAGCCCGCGTCAATGTTTCTAACTCTTCTGGAGAAGTATCCTCGCGATCAGCCAAGGCAGGCGCTTCAAAGGTCGCCTTCCCACTTGAAAAGTCCACACTCACCAAACCAAACGAGGGCTCAAACGTTTTTAATCGACCCGCAACTGCACCATCGCGATGAGCGACAAACGATCCACCATCAAATAGAACTTCGTCGGTAGCTCCGGTCTGATTGACATAGATTAAGGGCGCACCCAAGCTGCGAGCCACATCTCCGTGCAAGCCTTCGCGCTTGGTTCGCTTACCCCGCTCGAACGGACTCGCTGATAAGGAGACCACAAGCTCGGGCTTAAGGCGACTCAGCTGTTCGATCGGATCGAGGGGATTACGCCCGTAAATTTGACGTCCCATCGAAGGATCCCTCCCCCAAAGGTCCTCACAAATCGCGACGCCCACTTTTTTACCATCGCACTCCCACAGTTGTATCGATTCGGCCGGCTCGAAATAACGCGCTTCATCGAATACATCGTAAGTGGGCAGCAAGGTTTTTAACTGCCGAAAAACCAGCTTGCCATTCTCAAACACAGAAACAGCGTTCTGAGCCGCC
>CANJNU010000187.1 GCA_947475645.1 Bacteriovoracaceae bacterium
ATCGGGGCAGTCCGTGCGCCCCTTGCACGTGGTCAGTTTCGAGAACGATCTGAATTCGCTCAAGCTCGCTTCTCAGTACCTTCATCAGTTTTCGTATCTGATGCATGGTGGGCCTTCCACGCTATTAAAGACCGGAAGGTGGCAATCTAAGGCTCATCCCGGACTTTCATGGACTTTGTATGAAGGCGACTTCAATCAGTTCATTCTCAACGAGTCGGTTCCAGCTCCCGATCTTATTTTCTTTGACCTGTTCTCTTATAAAACCCAAAGCAACGATTGGGAGTCGCCCGTCTTTGAGAAAATTCACGAACGCGTAATCGGGAAGGCGTGTGAGCTCTTTACGTATTCGTCGTCAACTCGTGTACGTACTGCGCTTTTGGCTGCAGGATTTTACATTGCCAAGGGTTGTGCTACTGCCGATAAATCTGAGACTACAATCGGATTAACTCAGAGGTCGGTCAGGCAGTTGAGTACATGCGGAACGCCAGCTCAGCTGCTGGGTCTAGAGTGGCTAACGCGTTGGAAACGTTCTGGTGCGAAGTTTCCCGAGGGGCTTCCCGTCGAAGATCACCCTGCTTTTGAAGCCGCGATCCTCGCTCATGCACAATGGAATAGTTAACGCGTAAAAACCGGAATTAGTTATTTCCCTGCTCAAGCTGATCGGTTCTTGCCTTCTCGGCCGCGTCTCCAATGACCTTGTCCATCAGCCTGCGAAACACATCGGTCATGTCGAGAGCGGCTTCAAGCACACGCGCATCGACGGCTTGAACGCGTTCGCGTACTTCGGTTGTTTTGTCAGACATGCCACCCCAGCGATCGCCCGAAATGATTTGATCTTGGATATAGCTTCGGGCTTCGATCCAGAACTCAGGTAACCTATCCGAGAGTTTGAGCTGGGCAGCGATTTGCCTCAGTTCTTCGAAGTGCGCGAATGTTAGGCCATGAGTTTCTTCAACCAGCTCGCCCAGTAATTGATCCTCGTCTTGCGAGAGGGTGGAGAAGAACGGTACCATAAAGTCATTCATAAGAATCTCTTTGCGCAGAAGGGGCGCGGGCACGTCGAAACGCCAACTCTCATCGAATCGTCCCGGCCGAACGAGCTGGGTTTTTGGAGTGAGCTCGGGATGTTTAGAAGTGGCGATCCACAGTACCCCATCAGCACGTTCCATGGCGTGATCAAGAAGAATAAAAAAATCTTCAGTTTCCATAGTACGAATCATCCGATCGACGTCTTCCAGAATAATCACGCGTGCGCTTTTTGAGACGGCCTCTGCGAGTGCGGTTTCGAAGAGATGCGCGTTAAGTACTTCGTGCGCAGGAAGCGTCCAGTGACTCCAGTTCAAGCTGCGCGCGATCGCACGACTTGCAGCCGTTTTACCTGAACCAGAAGGTCCGAAAAAGAAGAGGCCTTTTCTCCACGAGAGGCGCATCGACTGAAAGTGTTCGCGCCCATTTCCGAAGCGCTGACTTAAAGTGAGAATTCGCTCACGCAACCCAGAGTGAAGGGCTAGTTTTTCTACGGTCTCGTGCTCCGACCAAGAAAAAGAGAGACTTCCTGAGCGTGTCCAGCGAATCGATGCGTGACTATCATTCATTCGATCAGTGTAGCGCCTTCTCAGCATGATCGACAATCATTCGTAAACAGGGCATAATCTAAGGGCTATGTCAGAAAACACCAGTTCGCCTTTAGTCAAAAAACCGTCTACAGCACAACAAGAAGATTTTTTTAAAGGATGGGCTAAGCCTGGCCCAAAAGTGCCTGGTTTTTCGGCATTTAAGGAAGGCGAAGCCGCGCTCCTTGAGACTGAAACCTTAGATGCGATCAGCGGACATTACCGGTTGTTTCAATTGAGGGACGGCCATCGCTTCTCGACCGACGATCTTTTGGCGGCCTGGTATGGAACGACCTGGGCTCCGTGTGCGCGGGGTGTGCTCGATCTAGGAAGTGGAATAGGATCGGTCGGCATGGTGGCCGCGTGGCGACTTCAAGGCGCGAAATTTGTAACAGTTGAGGCTCAAGACGAGAGTATATCTCTGGCCCGGAAGAGCGCAAAGTACAATGGACTCGAGCATCGTTACGAGATTCGCCACGGAGATTTGAGAGATTCAAAAATCCTGGCAGCGCACGAGCGTTTTGACCTCATTCTGGGCAGTCCGCCCTACTTTCCTTTGGATGCAGGGATCTTAGGTGACCATCCCCAGAAGGTGGCCTGCCGATTCGAGGTACGAGGCACAGTGGCCGACTATTGCCAAACGGCGTCGCGCCATCTTGAGTTGGGTGGCGTTTTTGCGTGTGTGTTTCCGCTCAATCCCGAAGGGCAGCTTCAGAGGGTGAAAGTGGGAGCGCGAGAAGCGGGACTGACGTTGGTTCGTCTGCGGCCGATTGTGCTTCGCGAAGGCGATCTGCCGCTGATCGGCGTATTTCTTATGATTAAATCTGAGCACTTGCCCGAATCTTTTAGAAACCAAACCTGGGAAGAACCCGCGCTTGTGATTCGTACTCGCGAAGGTAAAATACATCCTGAATATAGCGCAGTGAAGTTAAGTTTTGGCTTTGGCCCTTGAAGGGTTGTTCTAAAGAATTGAGTGAAGGATTACAGAAAAAGTTGAAGACCAATCTCTGGACCGCTGCGAGTCGCGTTGAGCTCGCCTGTATTCGGATCCTGGTTCCACTCCTCGTGCAGGTAATTCCCGTAGAGACGTAGAAGAGTAAAGTCGATGAAGGCGCCTCCTTCGTAGCGATTTCCATCGAATGCAACCCTCGACGTATTAGGTGTGGCACCAAAAGCGTGCCGATAACTTGCGGACACGCCAAAATGCTGAGTAATGTAAGCGTTTAAGCCCACGCCCGCAATGGCGTTGCGAAACGTGCATTGCGCAGACTCTGTAAGTTGCTGCAGTCCTGCCTCGATTCGCAGATGGGTACCCTGATATTGATAGCCGAAAGCCCGCAAGTGAAGAAGCGCCAGGTTTCGAGTTTCAAGATCGTTGTTGCGTTGATACTCAACCCCGAAAATCGAAGCGTAGCCGGCGGCGCCGAAGCGAGTGCCATTGTATCGCCCGACTGAGGCGAGAAGTCCGGGTTCGAAGCTTCCTTGAATGAAGTACTCATAGGGCGAGGGGGTGTGAATGGCTAACCAAAGATCCATCATGCGCATCTTTTCTTTGGTTTCGAGCCAGTCGGTCATGTACCAACGATTTTTTGCCTTCTCCTCCTGCTTTTTAACGACGAATGTATACACGTCGTCGGCGTGGCTGGGTTGCGCAAGCGCTAGGACCAGGGCAAGTGTGAAAAGCAATAACGGAGTTCTCATGGACACAGTTTCTCACCGAGGTGAAGGGTCTGCAAGTCAGGTCTTGAAAAATGAGGGCAACCTAGATCAAATAGGCAATCTGAGAGGAAAATCTGGCCATGATAGAAATTGAAGTTCCGGTAGAGCAGGTACAAGAGCAGATTCAGGAAGCGGCCCATCATGCGAAGGATCGGTGGACAATGGGAGTGACCCTTTTTCAAGTGGCGATTTCAGTTGCCGCGATCTCGGTTTTGGTGCGCCGTCGCCGCTTTTGGTGGGTGTCTATGGGCTTCGGGCTTGTCGGCTTTGTATTTTTCATACAAGGCTTAATGGGGATAGGTCACTGATCTTCGTGCTTTAAAGTACAATAAGAACGTCTTCTATTTTTTCGATCGCCTGAAAGACATCTATAATATGTTGCGCAGTTGGCGCACTCAATGAGTAGGTCACCGAGAGATGGGCCTGATTCCCGCTCAGGCGCGAGCCTTCAGTTTTTAGGCTTGGAAATAAGGCC
>CANJNU010000188.1 GCA_947475645.1 Bacteriovoracaceae bacterium
ATAGACAGTTTTAACCTAAAGCACTTAAAACAGATCACTGGACTGACTTCCCAGGCCGAGGCAGTTCTAAACGAGTACGAGTGGCCGGGAAATATTCGCGAACTCGAGAACGTAATCGAGCATGCATTCGTGATCGAGTCCGAGAACCAAATCTATCCCGACAGTTTTCCGGACGTGCTCCTTCGGAAATCAAAATTCTATACGCCTCCGACGACTGAAAATGAAGAGGAGGACAGCGATGTCTCGCCTCCTCCTCAACTTATTCCTCAACTCGACTTTCAGGCTAACAAGGAAGCATTCGAACGTCAGTTCCTGGAGAGTGCCTTAAAAACCTTCAAAGGAAGAATCAACCAAACAGCCCTTCACGCAAATATTCCAAAAAAGACCCTTCTACGAAAGCTTCAAAAGTATGGAATTAGTGCAAAGGAATTTAGTTAAGAACGTTCGTTAGAGCTTATCTACAGCTTTATCATCGACTTCGATCTTGGCCTGCTGCCGAAGCTTGCCCACATAAGATTGCGCAACTTCTGAACGAAGCTGATTCTTCACTTCCAATTCAACTTCAGAGTATTCAAGTGGCTTACCGGCTTTCTTATCGATAATGCGTACCACGTGATACCCAAAGGCAGTTTTCACTGGGCCGATCGTTTCGCCTACAATCGCTGAGAACACAGGATCTGAGAATTCTTTCACCATGCGTCCACGACCGAAGTAACCTAAGTCGCCGCGGTTATTTTTTGCACTGGGATCTCGCGAACTTTTCTCCGCAAGGGCCTGAAAGTCGTCATTAGAAAGAGGCTGAGCCTGTTTAAAGATTTCACGCGCCTTTTCTTCGTCAGCAACCAACACATGAAAAGCATGAACTCGCTCGGTACTAAACTGACGCTTATTAGCCTCGTAGAACTTCTTCGCTGCCGATTCGCTTAGCTTGGATGCTAAATTTTTCTGAAGCACACGATTCGCCAAGTACTGGCGCCGAAACACTTCCTGAGCTTGCTTGTACTCAGTCTCTTGTTCGAGTTTCTCTTTCTCGCCCTCTTGAATCAAAAGCTCTTGTTCAATTACGCCACTCACAATTTGGCGGCGGGTATTCGGGTCCTTCATTAGATTAGCGCGCTGCCCTTCGTTCACCTGATTCAACGCCTCCTTAATCTCCCGATCAGTAATTGCCTTTCCGTTCACCTTGGCAACGTTCAGCGCGAAAGATGAAGAACTGAAAAGCAAAATGAACAAACTCAAATACCCCGTCATGATACATTTCTGAGAACTTATCTGCATAATAGACCCCCTTTAAAGGTGAAGTTTGAATAAGCGATCGTAATGCTCTTGAATGCGATTGAGATCGATCGCGTTCAGAAAACTTGAGAAACTCATCCAGACCACCAAGCCATGTAGATCGCGAAATTGCTTGGGCAAATGAAGAGGAGCGTCAACCACCCCTTCTTGGTACTTCTGGTAGAGCAACGGAATATCATCTACATGAATTTTCCCCACAAACAGGAACGGAAGCAAGTATGGATGTCCTAAACGTACTGCTGTTCGCATAAAATTGTAGTTTTCGACAAATCCTCGGCAATAGGAGATGTCCTTCGTAAAGGGCCCCCCCCCTTCAACTACGCCTCCGCGAAAGACACGCTTCGCGCTCGCCAAGCAGTCGTCCTCGGAATACCCCTCGGTTCGATAAAACTCGATCAATTCGAGGAGATTCGCCCCATCCTCGGCTTTATCGATCCCCAAAATACGATCATTAATGATTCGCGCCCGCCGAGGATACGAGCGGAACGTGAAGATTTCCATAATCACGGCTAGCCCCTCCTGGGTGGCTGCTACCCGTGGCGGCCCCTTGGACAGAAACTTAGCCACATGCTGGGCTTGGCCATTTTGAGTGGTTCCGACATGAACCCAACCCTCATGAACCTCAAGAATATCTATCTCGCGCTGCGAAAACTTTGCGCCCTGCTTCAGTTTAACCACATCGCCGCCTGCCGAGGCATCGGCTATAATGCCATCGCTGATGCGCGCTTCGACCGAATGATCCGGAAAGTATTTCTTAAAACGACCATTCAGTTGCGCTACCGCATCCTCGGCCTCAATCGTTTCTGCGAACTTCGAACCCACCTCTTGGGCCCCTATTCCACCCAAAATCGAGTAGAGCATCTGGCCCAACTCCAAAATCGTATTCTTCCCATCCATCAGTCGGTCTTTAGGCGAACCATAAAGGGCTTTACTATACTTTCCAAACTCGAGAGTGCCGCGCACTTTTAGCATCTCAACGACCATTAGATACTCTGAGGAAGTCTTAACAAGAAGGTCTCCCAGAGAATCGCCCTTGCCTAGACTGAGTTCAATATCCGAAATGATATCCTTCAGCTCATCAATCTTTTTCTCCGCATCGAACTCAAGCGGAAACCTCTCGTAGTACGCTGCCCCTACCTTGGGCATCTGCTTATACCGCGACTTTTTGAGCTCGATCTCGATCGAGGGATCCCACTTAATAGCCTCAAGAATCCGGATCGGACGCTGAGCGTCCACCAAACGCAAAGAGAGTCTTTTTACCTTCTCCTTATACGTGCTCCAAACCATCCCTTGATTATGCTCGAAGTTTCTTACTTTTTCCCCAATAAAACAGGAAAACTCATTCTAAGTGCTGTCAAATTTCTGACTTCGTAATGAGTAGAGCAAACCAAATAGAAAAGGCCACACCCCCAACAGAGGCATGGCCTTTCGAAATTTGTTTTGAGAAAAACCCGAAGATTAACGCTTCGAGTATTGGTACCGGCGACGTGCGCCTGACATACCGTACTTCTTACGCTCAACTTCGCGAGAATCGCGAGTGATGAATCCGGCTTTCTTAAGTACTGCGCGGAAGGCTGGATCGACTTCGAGCAAAGCACGAGAGATGCCGTGGCGAACTGAACCGGCTTGTCCGGAGATACCACCACCAGCCACATTAATCAGAATGTCGAAACGACCTACTGTTTGTGTGAGCTCCAAAGGCTGCATGATCAACATGCGCGCCGTTGGGCGGGGGAAGTAGTCTTCGAAACTACGGCCATTTACCCTGATCTCACCAGTGTCACCTGCACGAGGGCGAAGGTAAACACGAGCAATCGCGTTTTTACGCTTACCAACGCGGTGGAGTTGCTTTTCCATTAAAAATCTCCCTTAATACGACATCTTACTTCTTGGCTACGACGGTACGACGAGTTGCTGCCAAAGGAAGTGCTTGAGGATTCTGTGCCTGATGAGGATGTTCGCTTGTAAGATAAAGCTTCAACTTCTTCATTTGGTGTCTCGCTAAGCTGGTCTTGTTTGTCATTCCCCAAACGGCTTCACGAAGAATTTCTTCGGGATTCCGTTTAAGCATTTGACGTGCGGTGAATGTTTTCAATCCCCCGACAAATCCAGTGTGCTTGCGATAAAGTTTTGAATCCCATTTGTTACGTGTGAAAACAATCTTGTCCGCATTCAACACGACGAGAAAATCGCCGGTGTCGACATGGCGGGTATAAGTGGGCTTGTGCTTCCCAGTAATCACCCGTGCAATGACGGTTGCGATACGTCCGACCACTTGGTCATTCGCGTCGACAACATACCACTTTGGAGCGTTGGGCCCGATGGTCTCAAAGAAGTGAGGACCAAAATTCTTTGCTTGATACGACTTTTGCTGCTGAAACATAGGAGTGGGAATTACAAGAGCTACGTTTTGAAGTCAACGCGTTTCTCTGATCTTTTTAATTTCTGTGTGCTTTTCTCAAATGAAGCCAATGGAAAAGTAAAATCGATAGG
>CANJNU010000189.1 GCA_947475645.1 Bacteriovoracaceae bacterium
CGCATCCAGGCCCTTCGCGCCATCGAACTGCCTCTGGCTCCTTTGCTGATCGAGAAGCTTCGGGCTCAGCAGGGAACCCTCTGCACGGTTGAGTCTTGCACGGGAGGTCTGATTGCCCACTGGATCACTTCAGTATCGGGTTCGTCTTCGGTGTACTGGGGCGGGTTTACCACTTATGATAATTCGGCAAAGACCAGTTCAGTAGGCGTTCCTTCTGAACTCATTCTTCAGAATGGAGCCGTCTCCGAAGCCGTGGCCCAAGCCATGGCCGAGGGAGGCCTTCGCAAGATGCAAGAGGCTTCGGGCACAAAATCGGTTCAGATTTGCGTCTCAACGACTGGCATTGCGGGGCCCACCGGAGGAACCCCTGAGAAGCCTGTCGGCCTCTGCTACATTGCCGTGGCGCAACAGGGTCTGACCACCCAAGTCATTCGAGTCGAACTCTCGATCCAAACCCGTGCCGCACTTCAGCACGCTTTTGCGCACCGAGCCATAGCCGAAGTTTTGCGTCGAATTTCTTAGCGCCCGTTGCCGTATCCGAGGTTCCGATGTATCCAGTCGATATGAAACGACCCAACGTCCTTGGATACCTCACGGCTCTCTTCGGTCTTACAGTTGCACTTCACAGTCCAGCCAGCTGGGCGGATGTCATCCATCTTCATCTCGAAACAGGTATTTCGCACCAAAAAGTGGCCGTTTCCACCAGCATCGTGGAATGGGAAGAGTGGCCGATGAAGGAAGTTTCTCGCGGAGTTTACGCGATTGATTTCGAGGAACCCACACTTCCCTCAGTTGAATATAAATTCGTGGTGGATGGGGACTGGATGCTCGATCCTTCTAATCCTCATAAAACGCCAGATGGTGGCGGCGGTTATAACTCAGTTATTCGTATTAAAAATTTCCGCGAAGATCCGCTTCTCTCCCCAAGTGGAGCCACCCCTCCCTACCGTGTCACGCACCTTCGCGTGAAGGATTCGGAAGGCTCGAATCGCACCATCACCGTAATGTCGCCCGTGAATCCGATTCGCGAGTCGGTGACCGTCTACTTTCAGGATGGAAACGACTATTTGGAGCAAACCGGTGCACACTGGCTCTTGGCTAATCTTTCTACCAAAAGAAATATGCCCTCTTTTGTAGGCGTATTTATTCCACCCAGAGACCGCATGCGCGAATACGGAATGGACCCTGCTTACGCCGATTTCGTGGCAAAAACAGTGGTTCCGTTGGTCGAGAAGAAGTTTCCTGGTACCGGCGGAGATCGTGAGCACCGTGCTTTGATCGGCCCCTCATTGGGAGGCTTAATTACGCTTTACACGGCACTGAGGCATCCAGACGTCTTCCGAAATGCTGCTTCGCAATCGGGTTCGTTATGGTTCAAAGAAGGCGAATTAGTAAAACTTTTAGGCCGCCCTGTGAAAGATCAAGCAAAGGTTTTAAACCTCTTCATGGATGTAGGCACCTACGAGCCAGAAGAAATGATGACCTTTAACCGACAAGGCTTTACTGCAGCGAAGAAAGCTGGCCACTCGGTAATCTACACCGAATACCCATCCACTCATGATTGGATGAGTTGGCGTAATCGCCTTCAAGAAACCCTTCGGTACTTTTTTGAAGTGAGGAACAAAGCCCATGTTAGGTAGCCTTTCACTTTCAGGAAAAAGAGCTTTAATTCTAGGCGTAGCGAACGAACGTAGCCTTGCTTGGGCAATTGCCAAACACCTGCACGAAGCAGGAGCAATTCTTGCTTTTAACTATTTGGGCGACGCTTTAGAGCGCCGGGTTCGGCCACTCGCCGAAAGTGTTCAGGCTGAAATTATTGCACCCTGTAACGTAGCTAGCGATGCCGACCTTGACGCTCTCTTTCGACTGGTCAACGAGAAATGGGGAGGCCTCGACATTCTGATTCACTCGGTCGCATTTGCGCAAAAAGAAGATTTGGAAGGACGATTCGTCGACACTTCTCGCGAGGGATTTCGTGTTGCGATGGACATTAGTGCCTACAGTTTAGTTGCGGCAGCAAAACGCGCAGAACCGCTGATGAGCGAAGGGGGCGGAAGCATGATTACCCTCTCTTATTACGGTTCACAAAAAGTGGTGCCCAATTACAACGTAATGGGTGTTGCAAAAGCTGCACTCGAAGCTTGTGTTCGCTACTTGGCCGCCGATCTCGGCTCGAAAAAAATTCGAGTGAACTCAATCTCAGCTGGTCCCGTAAAAACTTTGGCTGCCGCCGGAATTAGAGACTTTCGGAACATGCTGGCTGCCGCAGAAGAAAAGACTCCGCTAAAAGAGAATATTTCAGCCGACGACGTAGGAGCAATGGCTGCTTTTCTTTGTGGCCCAGGCGGCAAACACATCACAGGATCGAATATCCTGATTGATAGCGGCGCGCACATTATGGGAGGCTAGTTCGGCCGACCGAATGAGGATGCCATCATGAAAACGCAAACGGAACTGCATCGACACCTCGATATTTCGATTCGCAACTCAACCCTGCTTGAATTAGCTCAAGCGAAAGGTTTCGAGAGCCAAAGCACGAGCGCTGAAGCGTTTAGAAACAAGACCTTCATTCGCGAGCCCATGACGGATCTTGATACAGTGCTTGCGAGATTTGAGATTTTTCCAAAAGTGCTCGATCGCCCGGAAATTCTGGAGCGCGTTGCCTTCGAAACTGTTGAAGATTGCCATCGCGAAGGTACCGCTCAGGTTGAGCTTCGTTTTTCGCCGGCATTCGTTACTTCGCATTCGAAGCTTTCGTGGGAAACCGTCCTAGACGCTTTCGAACGCGGCATTCAACGCGCGACGAGACAGTACCCTGACATAAAAGCGGGCATGTTGTGTATTGCTTCACGCGACTTTGGCGTAGATGAAGCCGCACGAACGGTTGAATTTCTAATTCATCATCGCAGTCGCTTTTTAGGAATGGATCTGGCTGGAAACGAAGTCAATTATCCGTGTAGATTATTTGAGGAGGCCCTCCGCCCCCTAAAAGTACTGAATATTCCGGTAACGATCCATGCGGGCGAGGCCGTAGGGCCAGAAAATATTTGGGAAGCCATTGAGCTTTTGGGCGCCCGAAGGATCGGGCACGGCATTTCGGCCATTCAAGATCCGCAGCTCATGCGCCACCTTCGCGACAAAAAGATTTGTTTAGAAATGTGCCCGACCAGTAATTGGCTTACCCGGTCGGTACCCAGCCTCGAAGAACACCCTTTGCCACAGATCCTTCGCGCAGGAATTCCCGTTTGTATTAATACCGACGACCCCGGAGTGTTTGAAGTAACCCTGCCGTCTGAGATGGACCTGTGCTGGAAACGGATGGGAATGAGTCTAGCCGAACTAGAACGCTGTAATCAACACGCTGCTGACTCGGCATTTTAAGACCAGTGCGCGGGCCCATTACCCTGCTACCTTCACTTGATTACGGCCATTTCGTTTCGCTTGATAAAGCGCTTCGTCGGCTTTCTGAAGTAGGTCGTGAGAGGTCTGTTCCGTCGAGCTATCGGAAACGGATACACCCAAGCTTACCGTGCAGCCCCACTCGCCGCTGCCATTACGACTGACCCCACTCATTCGCGCCGCTTGTCTGCGAATCAACTCAGCAACCCCTGCCACTTCAGGAGCGGTTCCCTGAACAACAATCGCAAACTCTTCTCCACCCAAGCGGCCCGAGAAACACTGGGGCGACTCGAACTGCTTCAGTAGATTTCCTACTTTGCGAAGTACGTCGTCGCCGGTAGCATGGCCGTAGCGATCGTTGATGGACTTGAAGTGATCGACG
>CANJNU010000190.1 GCA_947475645.1 Bacteriovoracaceae bacterium
GAAAAGAGTAATTCGCTTTGAGTCATCCAACAGCAACTCCACTTTACCAGGGTTGTTGAAGCGTGCTGATGTGTCGAGTGGAGCGCACTTAACAGGAGTTAACGGTGTGATGTGCGCCACCTGATTAATGAGATCTGCTAGTCCATTCCAGGAAAGTACATCATAGGCCGCGTCGCCTCGTAGTTGGCAGAGATTGCGATCTGTAGAGTAGTGTCCGCTGGTTGAGATTTGGGTGGTCGCCGAGTTCGCTAGAATGGTAACCTTGCTCCAGCCCGTAGCATAAATTACATTGGGCGAGAGAAGTGGGAGTTCGCCGGGTTTCTCGTAGGAGACCGACTCGGCAACAGGGGAACACGCGGATAGAGAGAGTAGGAAGGCGAGGGTAGTGACTCCGGTTTTCATGCTGAATAGGCCTGCAAACTAAGTGCCCCCGATCTCTCAGAGCTTTCTTCTGAGGGATCGGGGGTCTTATCGAAACAGTCGGATTAGTACTGCGCTTGGCAACGACCCTGAATGCAAGCAGGGGCTTTTGCAGTGCTTGCTTCTTGATAGGTGCAATTGATGCGATAATATTGAGCACCACATGCAGTTTGTGTGGCCTCGACTGCGGCATTCAATTTTGCGACACCTTGAATGAGCTGACTGAGGTTTGCAGTGGCTAGTGTGGGATGCACGGTGCAACTTTCAATTAAAACCCATTGAAGTGAGTTGGGCGGAATGAGTTCATGGGCTTTTTGCGGATCGACATAAATACACTCAGCATCTTGAGCGCAGGATTGTAGACCTTGCTGAAGCTGAAGAACTTGGTCCATTGCATCTCCGCAAGAACTTCCAAAAGGCAAGAGGTAGTGGACCTCTGCGAAACTGTTGATTTTTTGGCGAATCAGATCGGCTTCGTCGAATCCCAATCCAAAGACCGACAGGTTGCTCGCCTCGTTTTTATAGAGCGATTGAACGGATCCTTCTCTTTCGAGTTCAATTGAGTCATTTTTCTCGTAATTGTTCAAAGTGAATTGAACCTCTTCGAAGAGCTTCTTTGTGAGAATCTTTTCGATCGACGGCTGCAGGAGGGCGGAGAGTTCCTGAAGGTCCGCTAGGGGAAGTTGTCCCTCGCGAATCTGTCCTTGTGGGCCGGGGCCGGCTTTGAATTTCCCTAAGGAATTCATGCTAAAGCCGTATTTTCCAAGGCAGAGGCTCTCTTCTTGACCCGGACAGTCCGAACGAAGATTGAGCGACCACTGTGGGGTAGCGAGGCCTTGAGTTTGGGTATTATTCTTTTCCGATGAACTCCAGAAACAGCCTGACAGAAATGCCGGCAGAATCAGTGCGGTCATCAGCGATCGGTAGTGAGTGATCATAGTTCTCCTTTGTTTAACCTTGAGTTGTGAGGTCCATCGCGGACTCAAACGGTCTCCCCGAGTTTGCAATGGCAGTGCCAATGGCCTTGTGAGAAACTGGATTCATGCGTGGCGTTTTGGGATTAATATTTGTTCTGTTAGGCGTGGGTTCAGACGGGGTTGCCCAAGAATCATCGAAGAATCAGGTCTATTCTATTCATCGCCTGATCACTTCTTCATTGCGATTCCGGCGTCCCGACGAAGGTGTTCCTGTTTCTGGCTTGGGTTGCCAAACGGGAGATCGCTTTTTTAAGTCCATCGATTTGAGAAGGCTTCGTGAGTGTTTGAGTGAGGCTCAAGGGAAGTTACCCGTTTTTTACGATTTAAAGCGCTCAAGTCAGCCGGTTCTAAGGCTCAACGAGGATGAGCCGAGCTCGGCATGCTTAAAAGCGGCTCTTTTTGAAATTCCGGTGCCACGCGAAATTGTCTTTGAGAGCAACGAAACAGGGGTCATTCAGTGTTACTCTGTACGCTTAAAGGTCGAGGCGAATGAATGGGTTGGAGCACGCTTTCCCATTCATGGAGTTTCCCTTAGGCTTCGCTTTCCGATGACTCATGTACCTCAAAAAGATGAGGATTTGCTTGCCACTCTGATCTCGTGGTCGCTGACCCCCTATTGGGAAGAGAATCCAATCACCCTGTTTGGGGTGTTAGTTCCTGATGCAGTTTGTAATGAGTGTATTGGAGAGAAGATGCGTATTCGAGGCGCGGTGCATCCATCTCAGCTTTGGCCTTAAAAGCGCGTCAAGGTTGACAGCAGCGGATCGTATGGTTAGTTTCCCGCCATGTCGATGTCATTTTGGGTAATTGTGAGTTGGGTGTTCGTGCTGATTCTAACTGCGGTGAATGTAGGAATTTTTCTGAAACTCAAGCAGGCAAGTGAGCAGATGTTGAAGATGGCCTTCCCTAACGCTAAGAATATGGGTGAGGCCCTTCAAGGAATGCAAGGAATGATGGCAGGCATGCAAGGTGGTCGTGGAGCCCCTCGCAATCCGGATGCTCAGCTCAAAGCCGCCATGGAGATGCTTAATCGCAATCAAAGGAAACGTTAATTACGTTTCTTCAGAATTGCCCGCTGCTTGTTGAGTAGCTCTCCAAAGAGGGCTTTCAACTGGTTCTCCGTTTCAGCCTTCTCTCCAAGGGCCGTTAAGGTTTCTGCCACGGATTCGATGGTGGAAAGGCATTCGCGGCGGGGTTCTTTTCTGAGTTCTTTGTACAGAGACTTCTGACGTGGAGTAAGAATTAAGCGTTTGCACTTCAAGAGCCATGCATTTCTCCACCAGAGTGTTTTGGCTTGGCTCCAGCTTCCGTCAAGAACGATGATGCCCTCAATGGGGGTCTCGGGCGCGGGCTTTCCTGCCTTATCGACGAAACGAACTGCAGGTGTTGTAGAGCGTTCTGCTTTTACGCCGTCCTCACCTTTGATTCCACTGCCGAGGTAGAGAACAGCCCAGTGCGAGGACTGTACGTCCTTGCCAAGAGCTTTTTTGATATTCGGCCACGAAAGACCTACCGTGAGGGTCGAATTGGGCAATGACAGGTGCGCGAGTTGAGCGCTTCCTAGGTGTTGATCGGGTTCCTGTGGATGTTGAAGAATCAGCACGTGAATCCGTGTCGACAACGGACGAATACTTTCACAAACACAAAGTTCGGGTGGCTTCTCGCAGCGGGAGCAGTTTTCGCAGATTTCCATGATGCGGCGTGCATAGCACGTCCCGGCCTAGGGTCGCAACCAATGAGATCCATGGCTAGAAACTATTCCGTGGCCCACGAGGCGAAGGCCAAGCTTTCGAGCAAGGTGCTCTACCCTCTGCGTAAGGATCAGATCGTCCGGCGAAGGATAAGGAGACCCAGAAGGATGATTGTGAATCAGTGCGAATCCAGCAGGTCTGAGTGCGAGAACTCGGGCAAAGAGCTCGGCCGGATCGAAGTTTACATGGGTTCTTACTCCGCGTTCAACGATGCAAAGCTCACTTAATTCGCCGTTTCGATGAATGGCGACAAAGCCAATGCCCTCTTGGGCTTGGCCTCTAAATTCAGCGGGTACTTTCTCTAAAATCTGAATAGAAAGTGCGTCCACATCGATAGGAAGCGGTTGAAGCGGCCGAAGGCGATAATGAGTGTAGCGCCGGCCCAGCTCAAATGCTGCAAGAAGTCGTGCTTGGGCGGCAGGCCTTAACCCTGGAATGTGCTGAAAAGCATCGCTTCCCGAGTTCTCGAGGGCTGTGAAGAGGGCACGTTCTCCCTCGGCATGCTCGCTTTCAGCCGAAGTATCATCGGGGGTAAGTCCAAGAACGCGAGCAAGAAGGGTGCTTGCAAGTCCGAGAGAGCTCTGCTGAAGGGGGCCTGAGCCCAA
>CANJNU010000191.1 GCA_947475645.1 Bacteriovoracaceae bacterium
GAGGGAATTCTCGCGGCGGCCTCGCCTAAGGCGAGAAGGATTTGCCCGTAGGGGGTGAGATGAAGTTTTCGATGCGACGGGAGTGCTCCCCATTCTCGGTCGCCGTGAGATTTTCCTGCGTCTAGGCTATAAGTGGGGCGCAGCTCGTCGGTTGAGTCGCGAAGCAGGATTGTTCCCAATGTTTCAAAAACATCAGAGAGATCGGTCAGCTGATTCAGTTCTGAGAAAACTTGGGCCGCCTGTGCTGCATTCTTTAGCCAAATTAAACGCGGATCGTCCATAAATGGAGTAATGGATTCGGCTGGAATGCCTAAGCTGGAGAGGCTGAGAATTTTGAGGCAGATTTGCGATCTTACAAAAGTGTCATGCCAGGGGCCAGCATACGGGCAGTTTTGGGGCGGACATTCATGAGCCCATCCCTTCCATGCTTTTAGGGTCGATGCTATCGAGGGAGTAGGTGTGAGCGAGCGATGCCTTCCCCATATCCACTGGAGATGGGCTCGCTCTCCGGCGTTGAGCTTGAGCTGGGCTTCGATCCAAGGTGTGGCACTGATTCGACGAAGGGATTGGCTACAGGTGAGCGTGCAAATTTGCTCCGATTTAGGGCCTCGAAATCGGAATCCATGGCGAAGCTGCTCGATCTCAGAAGCGTGTGCACCGTAATCAAAGCGAGGATGGCAATAGACTCTCCAAGTGATTTCGCCCTCAATGGTGTGAACTTCACGGAACACGGATGGAAGCTCCTCGAGACCGGTGTCGAGTGGCATCCAATCAGTGAGAATTCCTTTTCCGGTGTCGGTTTCAAAATGAGTTTCTAAAACCGCGCTTCTTTCGCGGTAAGTTTGATGCGACCGAAAACTTCCGAGCGGCGCAGCCTGAAACGAGCCACCCAGCGACGAATCCAGTAGCGTGCCGAAGTGACTCGTTGAGTCGGGATGGGGAAGGCAGCACCAATCCACCGAGCCATTTGGGCTGACGAGTGCTGCGCTGGCTCGATTACCGATTAATCCGTAAGACCGAATCGGATAACTTGAATTTTGACTCATGGGGATTGCTTCAGAGAAGCAATCCCTAGGCCAGAGTTTGAGGTGCGCGGTGCTTGAGTGCTACGAGAGTTGCAACCACGAAGCCGGCAATTGCACCGACTGTAACATCAGAAGGAAAATGCCGGCCCGCAAGAACGCGGTAGAGGCCTGTTAAAGAGGTGAGACTATAGCAAAGAGCCAGAGCGGCCGAAATCCAATATTTAGACGCTTGTCGTCCTAGGAGCATGAGTGCGGCACCCAGTGTTGCCGATGCTGCAAAGCTAGTATGGCCCGAATAGAACGACGTGTAGTTGGAAAAAAGCTGAGCTTGAATTGGATTGGCGTAAACGAACGGCCGGGGGCGAACTGAAAGCCAGTGAGCGACTTCGGTGCAAAGGCCGTTGAGCACGGTAATCTGAAGCGCGATTACAATATCAACGAGCAGACTACGAAGTGCGTCTTTTTTCTTAAAGTGAAAAAGAAACCAAATCAGGGGAATACCTAGGGCCACGACTCCTGACAGTCCTTGCGTAGCAAAAGAGAGTGCGTCGGCGCCGGTGGCTTCAAGGCCGAGTGCAGGCTGGTCGATCGGAAGGAGAAGCTGAGGAGAACAGAGTTGAGGTGTTTCGCTGCAATAGGGCTTCATGCCCCAACCGCGCCCATAAACGGCCGCTACCCATACGAGTGCCGGAAGGAGAGTAAGGATCCAGTCGAAACTAGAAATTCGAGGTGGGGTTCTAAGCCGCTCAAAAGAGGCTTTCACAAACTCTCTTTTCCAGCCGCAAGCGCCGAGATACGCGCGATGGTTCCATAAACCAACTCAAGCATCGGTTCGCTCGTTTCGCCCTCAGCCTCGTATTCACGTAACTCGGACATGCACAATTTCTTGAAGACCATTCCTTGAGAATTAAGATTGTCTTCGGCGCCGCGTTCAGTGTTCGTACGCAAAAATCCGCCAATGAGCTCGCCACCAGCGAGATAGATTACGGGTTCGGCAGGTAGCCGATCCACAAGTGTTGCGGTGGCGATTCCCTCTTGAACGACTACGCTATGAATTGCTGATTTTCCTTTTCCAATACTCATTTTATTCTTGGTGCGTCGATTCATCTTCAATACTTCATCGGCAGAGCTCACTACCATAATGCCCATTCCGTAAGTACCGGAGTTGTTCTTGATGAATGCGAAGGGCTTCTTTTCAATCTGGTGCCTTTCGTATGCGGCTTGAGTTTGGTCGAGAATTCGCTGGACTGCGTCGGCCGTAGCCTGGATTCCAATCTCCTCGTTGAAGTTCACGGGTGTGACTTCTTCGGTGGCCACTTGAATGAGCCAAGGGTCGATTCCGATGAGTTCGGCAAACTCTTTGGCAAGACGATTGTAGTGAAGAAAATGATCGCTCTTTTTTCGAGTATGCCAGCCCAGTCGATGACTGGGAAGAATGGGTTGTTTTACGTGATCGAGTTCGGCGGGATAGACGTTAGAAAAGTCGTTATTCGAAATAATAAAATCGGGCTCGAAAGCGCCGGCGCGTAGAATTCCCTGATTCACGGTAATGGAATGAGCGGTGAGCTGCTTGCCACTTTGTGTTTTAAGGGTGACCGGTTCAGAGCCACCCAGCCAGCCTAGAACAACCTCAAAGTCGGCATGAGTGAGAATCTGAATGAGGTAGGCCAGATTCTCGGCATAGTAGAGATTGGTGGTGTGGCTTTCGGGTAAGATTAGAATTTTTTGGGGAGGAGTGAGGTGGAGTCGCGAAGCAATTGCCTCGAGCTGTGCTCGTAGAATCGGAGGCGCGGTTCTATGATCTTCGGGGCAAATATTATTGAAACCAGCAGGAAAGAGGTTGCTGTCGACGGGTGCAATCTTATGCCCCGAATCACGCAAATCAATTGAGGAATAAAAAGGGGGCGGTGCGATTCGGGTGTGAGCCATTTGCCATTCAAAAATAGCTTTACGGTGGGTTCGAACACGATCCGCAAGGAGTAGTTTAAAAGGAGAGAGTTCGATTGAGGGTGAGTTAGAGGTGATCATGTTTCAGGGCCTGTTCAAGTTGATGACACGCGGGAAGGGTGGGGCAGTTCTGTTGAAGAAAACGCTGAGTTGCCTCGGCCGATTTAGAGTGGTCGGCCAGATGGGCTGCCGTAAGTTCACGGAGATACGATTTTAGCTGTGGGGCTGACCGCTTGGGTTCGCCCTTTGTGGGGGGGCGAGAGGGCGAGAGTGCTGCCCTTTTTTGCTGAATAAGGGCGCGTTGAAGAGATCGATGACCTTCGTCGGCTAGGATAAGATCGGATCCGGTGAGCAGGGGTTTGGCGAGCGGTAGTGCCTCAAGGAAACACACGGTGCGCCGTTGAAACTGATCGCGTGCCTGGGCCTCGGTGAGCTGCCGAGCGGACGCGAGCTCGGCGCACTGCATGAGCTTTAGATCGAGTCGGGCCAAATTCAGTTCGCCTCGTAAATTGGGAAGAATCTGCTCTTCGCCTACGACGGCAGCAAGGCTCTTTTCGGCGCGATCGAGTTGATGCAGTTCCATCAGTGCCCGAGATTTTGAAATCAGTGCGCGAGTATGAGTGGGAGAATCGACCAGGGCAGTTTGAGATTGAGCTAGAATCTCATCGCAGAGAAGAAGGGCTTCAGAGGGATGATGCATTCCGAGCTGAGCTTCGGCGAGATCCGCTCGCAGGGCATACGATTCGGGTGA
>CANJNU010000192.1 GCA_947475645.1 Bacteriovoracaceae bacterium
AATCGCTGTTGTTCACGATCGTTGCGGCGTTCGGGCCTGTCATATCAAGGAACTTGGAAATCACCGAGCGAATGCCTTCCACGTTTTTTTGAATTTGCTCATCGGTTAAAAGATTACGTTCTTGCGATTTTCCACTAGGATCTCCAATCATTCCAGTGGCCCCGCCCACAACAGCAATTGGCCGATGTCCTGCCATCTGAAATCGCCGTAGCGTAAGTAAGGGCAATAAACTTCCTACATGAAGTGCATCGGAAGTGGGATCAAATCCCGCATAAAGGGTAATCGGTTGGGCCGCTAAGCGCTGGCTGAGCTGAGGTGAGGTGATTTGTTTGACAATCCCACGGGCTTCGAGATCTGCAAAAAGTGAGAGCATAACTTTAATATACCTTATGTTTTAGTGCTGATCTAGTGCCGCTTTTTTCTTCAGCACCAGATGATAGGCATCTCCGTAGTCGCCTTGGGTTGAACCTTGATTCGTGTGAATGTAGAGCACAAAACAAGCCGACACAATGACTTGCGATACCCACAGTGCCCCAAGCCAGGTTCGAGCCCTCGGGGTGCCATAAGCTCCCAAGAGGCAAACGGCGAGCCAAACAAATTCTAATGGAAAACCCACCATCATGTAATAGCGGCGAATAGTGATACCCGTCGCCGTAAGTAATATTCCAAAGCCAATTCCTGCTGCCACGAGTGCGATGAAGGTATTTGAAAAAGGGCCTATCCACTTTCGAATGCCCAGACCTCTCCGAAATACTGCAACTGCAAGAGCTGCCGCAATCACGAGCTGAACGAGGTGAGCGGCAGCGTTAATCCAACTTGCATGGTCTAAAATTAACGGATAGCGCAAAAAGTCTGAGAGTTGGGCCCATGTGCTCTGCCCGCGTAAAAGGCCAAGAGGGTTACCTAGATGAAAGCCGATCGGGTTTGAAAACCAAAACACCCAAAACTTAAGCTGAAGAATCTCGCTCCATCCCCGAACAAATTTCTCATGAACAGGGTGCGCGAGAATTTCGTAGAACCAAGGCAGGAGCGGCATTGCACCTAGAACTGATCCGAAAAACCAAGCTTTCCACTTAATTTTTCTTACCGCGATCTGTGAGTGAGGAATGGCCAGGGAAGCAATCAAAAATGCTGCAGCGAAGAAGAACCCGCTCATATGAATCTGGCCCAGCACTGCGCCAACCCAGCCCCAAAAAAAGGCAGGCCAGAAACGATCACGTCTCCACCAACAAGCCAAAAAAATCATTGAGAAGAATGGAAAAAACGGCTCAGGCCAAAGTTTTCTCTGATACAGAATTTGAAACGGATTGACCATGGCTAATGCAAAGGCCCAGAGCCACGGCTCGCGTTCATCGGGTGTATGAACGAATCGCACAGCGAAGGGAATAATCAATGCAATACCCAAGAGCGCCAACGCCTGAAGTGAATGTTCGAGTGAAATGGGTGAGTGGGCGCCCGTCAGGCGAGCCAGAATTTGAAAACACCAAATACTGCCACCTGGATTCGGAATATAGACACCCGAAGGCATTCCTAGCCATGCGAAGAAAGTGTCCTGACTGTGAACAAAGTTAAACTCCTCGTCCTCTTTGTACTCCATGTCGTCAGTGTGAAGTACACGAAGAAGTATTCCGGCAATGGTAGCAAGAGTTAAAAACAGTTTCCAGCGTCGAGAAAGGCTCATTGTGGATCTCGAACTTGTGAGATATTTAACATTCTTAGCGCTCTGAACTCTAGAACGCGGTCTGCACGGTAGAAATCTGGAATACTGTAGATCTCGAGATCGTTCACTGCGGCCGGATGCACGATCACCTCGGCAGTTGGATCGAGTCCGATTCGTCTTCGTAAAGCGGGCTGATCTTGAAGTTCCTTGAGTGAAGGATAGGTGCAAGCCAACGGTCTCAAATCCAGTTGCTTAAATACTCGGCGTGCAGAGAGGGCCAAAAGCCAGAGCGCCGGCTTTTGCCACAGAAGCGAGGCCTCGAAGGGAAGCCTCACTTCCACAATTCCCGCTTCGGCCAGCAGGGGCTTCAGGCGTCGAAGAAGGCCTGGAAGAAGGTGAATATGATGGTGACCATCCAAGTAGCTGACTTGGATTCCGGCCTGTTTGAGTGTGTGGAGTTGAGCCTTGAGATCCTCTGTAGCGTCATGAAATGTCTGCTCGCGTCTTCTGCCAGGAATGATGCAGCGAAGAAGTAGGTGGAGTGCCTTTTGATCTTTTCGATCATAGGTAAGATCAAAATGAATTCCGAGGCAAATGCCTGGAATCGATTTAAGTTCACTCAGATGATGAGTGAGGAATGGGCCACGTGCCATTGCGGATACGCGACTGACCACGCCAAGACGGGCGAGTTCTAGAATGCCAAGATTCACACCGGGCGTAAGGCCCCAATCGTCTGAAGTAATGGCATGATTCATTGGGTAACTTTTGTAAAGGCCATCACGTTTTCGGCTTCGAAGTAAGGGAACTCCCCAAAAAATTATGGCGAATTCCCTGAAAATTCGGTGAGGAGACTTTTCACTTAAAAGGTTGAGCGAAACAGGAAGCTCAATCTCAGTAATTCGATTTTCTTGGCAAAAGACCGATAGTTCGAGGTCAAACAAGAATCCAGAGAACTTAAGGCTCGAGAAAATACGCAGTGCAATCGTTCTAGGCATCGCCCAGCTTCCCGAGTGAGTGTCCGATAGTGTGATTCCCAGCATCGACCTCACCCAGCGATTAAACGCAAGTCCCATGCGGTGTCTGCCGTACACCAGGGGTAGGTGCTTCACGGGAATTCGGAATCGCGACTGCGGAAGCCGACGATTAGCTCGAATAATACGATCTTTTGATAATCCCAGTTTTTGAAGGGCGTTTTGAACGAATTCAAGCGAAGGGGGTTGCTCTAAATTCAGTGCAACGAGAACTTCTCCCCTGGAGAGCGCCGCCGCCTTTTGTAACGCTTCGTTCCGAGTTCGGGCAACTGCAGGGAATTGCTCAAATCCATGTCGTTTAAAAACTAGGCTAAGCGGGTGTTGTTCGTGAATCAGGTTTCCATAAGGAACAGCAATGCAATCAGTGCCTTTAATGTGGCTAAGAAGCTCATTAATCGTACTGAGCGAACCGGTCGAACTCGCATCGTCTGCGATCATAGGAATGGCGAGTAAGTAACTCACTGGCACCCCGGCGGAGGCGTTGACTTGAGGAAGGTTTTCAAAGGAGGGGAGAGTTTCGTCTTGAAAAAAAGCGTTCCAGTTCTTGCTTGTCGAGAAAATCCAGGCTTGTCGAAAAGTCGAAATACCCAATAGAACCGTCGCGAAAAATGGAAGTGACGCCTTTTGGATCGCAAAAAACAACCAGGAACCGACTAAATCTAAACCCGAAAACGAGAGGGTGCAGGCGCCGAAGAGCAACGCAAATTTGTCGAAACGACTCAGCCGCGACGAGCTCATCAGAAACGCAACCGGAAAAGCGAGCACCGTCAACGAGTACTTGAAGGTCTCAGGCATGCACCACAGATAGGGAAAAATGCCGATACAGAAAAAAAGTGCTCTGCCGATCATTTTTCGAGGTTTTCGTGTAATCCAGAACCCAGCTGTGAAAAGACACACGGCAAGACTGATCGAAAGCCAAAGAAGATCGGCCGAGGCATTCGAGAACCAACCGCTTTTTGCGCTGCGAAGGAGAAAGCTTTTCAGTGATTGGCTGCCGTAATGGGCCGCATCGA
>CANJNU010000193.1 GCA_947475645.1 Bacteriovoracaceae bacterium
AAGGGGGCTGACATTGTAGTCATGGTTCACCCCGATTATCAATATACGCCGTTTTTGGTAACGGCAATGGCGTCTATGGTTGGGAGTGGGCTTTATGATGTTGTACTGGCCTCTCGAATTTTGGGTAACACTGCTTTGTCGGGCGGAATGCCCCTTTATAAGTATACGGCCAATCGCGCACTTACGTTTTTTCAGAACTTAATGTTGGGACAAAAGGTGTCTGAATATCATACCGGCTATCGCGCTTTTTCTAGAAAGGTTCTTGAAACTCTACCTTTAGAAGAAAACTCGGAAGATTTTATTTTTGATAATCAGATGCTCACGCAGACGGTCTATTTTGGATTTCAGATTGGGGGGGTCTCGTGTCCGACCAAGTACTTTGAGGAAGCGTCCTCGATTAACTTCAAGCGATCTGTAGTCTACGGCTTGGGGTGTGTCTTGAATTCGGTGTATTATGCTTTAGCAAAAAGGGGGGTTTATTCGCCTCGCTTTTTGAAGACTACCGGGCAGCGACTTTTGATGCGCCCTTTGGATGAGTAAGGTTGCCGGGGTGTTGTGTTTTTGACACAGCGGCGTTTGTGACACTTGAATTGATTTCAAGAAGTTGATTGAGTGAGCTTTCAAAAAAACAATGGCTAGTGGTATGATTTCCAAAAGCATATCAAAAGGAACCGCAACTTATGTCTGAATTGAACTCCATCAATTCTGTGATGATCGCAATGGCCCATCACATTTCAGCAGCTCGAAGTAAAACCATCACTCAAGGGATGGAATTCATCGTGGGGCCGCTGGCAGCGGAGCCTGCGCTTGATGGCATGTACACGGTGCTGTGTTTGCTCACAGGTAAGGTTGTGAAGCTCACGCTTCGAGTGAATTTTACCCTAGAGACTGCCAAGGGCATCGTGGCTCAGCTCACAGGGAAGCCATTAGATCAGCTGACTGCCGATCAAGCGTCAGATATTCTAAAAGAATTTAGTAACATGTTTCAAGGTGGGATGCAGAAGCTCCTTCAAAATCAGAATGTGAAAACTGGAATTGGTTTGCCCTTGGTGATTCCTCCCAATGTTCCGGTGCCCGGCATTTTTAAAAAGACGCCATTTGATGCATTTTGGACCATGGCCTACGGCCCTCATCAATTCTACTGCGCATTGGCGATTATCGTGATCGATCCATCGGGACTCTTTCACTTGGAAGTTCCCGACTTCGCAGCGACCGAAGAGTCCGATGGCGACGTCGACTTTCTTTAACTCGATTATTTTGGTTGGGTATTGTGAGTCATTTATTCCGCTTTTTAAATTGAACTTTTGCGGTCTATTAGTGTAAATGGCGCCTTGGTCTAACCTGAGGTGCTTTTTATGAAGACTGTTTTTGCAACTGCTACCGCTACAATCATGCTTGTGGTGAGTATGGTTCTGGGTCTGAATTCGACTACTGCTTCTGCGTTCTGGATGGCAGGAAGCGCTTGGGCAACTCCCCATTTTGTTCAGGGGCAGGTTTGCAATACCAACTACAATACGGCTTTAATTTGTGATGTAACTGCTCAGGGGGTGGCCATCAATCTTTATAATGGCGCCTATCAGACTCCGATTTTTGCTTATAACCGAGTGGTACTTTATCCGGGGCAATGCGGCTTGGCTCAAGTTTACGCGACTGGCCCTTGGGCGATCTCCCCATGGGCTGCAAGCGCCTGGGGTATTTGCCAGTACTGGGGCGGTACCGGCTGGTGATTTCCATTCAATCGCGTCGATTCTGCATGATGGGTCTTCTTTTGGTCTGCTTGGTGCGAGAAGTTCGCGCCGAGGAGATTGAATTCCTACCCATGCCAGCTCAAGAGGCTCCTTCCCCTTCCGACGATAAGGGAACCATTGGAATCGCTTGTATGGATTCTGAAGGTAGAATTTATTCGCCTGATCGGGATCCGGAAGCTTATGAGACTTGCGTGAAGCAACGTGAGCTGCAAGCTCCTTCGGGTTAAAGGGCGCTTAGTTCGGGTACTTGAGGTAGTAGATGTCAGGGAGGTTTCTTGAATACTCCTCGAGATCTAAACCATATCCGACTAAAAATTGGTCGTCGATGGTGCGTCCCACGTATTTAACGGGTACTTCGACTACGCGCTTAGACGCCTTATCGAGTAACGTCACGATCTCTACCGACGCAGGACTCGATGCCTGAAGTCGATCATAAAGAAACTTAAGGGTTCTGCCGCTGTCGATAATTTCTTCGATAATTAGAACGTGTTTACCGCGAATATCGGCTTGGATATCCTTAATAATGGTGACGGTTCCGCTCGAAGTGCGGGCTTTCCCGTAGCTCGATAGTCGAACGAATTCGACCTCAACATCAAGCTTCAGGTGGCGCACCAGGTCGGCCATGAACACCACGGCACCTTTTAGAACTCCAACAAGAACCACCGGCTTTCCTTCGTAATCAGTATTAAGCCGATTAGCGAGGGCCTGAATCGACGCATCGATTTCGTGGCGGTTGATGTACTTTGTAAAATTCTTCTCATCAATGGGCATACAGTATCCTTGCTCCGAATCGATTCTCAGTCTGCGCTGAGTTTCAATGTTTTGCAAGAGTTCGAGACGAACTCTGACCTCAGCCCAATTGAATTAGGTTTGGGGAGGCGTTGAGTCGTTCGACGAGCCAGGCGGAGGCTCGGTAGGCTCTGTTTTTGGTGTGCTTTGCGCCGCGGTGGCTTGGGGCGCTTGAACGGCTGGGCTGGGCTCCTTGCCCTCGATCTTCCGGAAGCTGGCTTCTTCAATGCCAGTTAAGGATTCCTTGAAGTTCCGGATCGCTTTTCCTAATGTATGACCTAGCTCCGGCAAGCGACGGGGGCCAAAGAAAAGAAGGACAACTGCCAAGATGAGTAAGTGCTCGCCAGAGATTCCAAACATGCGCTGGGTATATCGGGGTCGCTTAGGGGTGTCAATCGCACTTTCTATGACGAACTCACTTGCCGCGGTGCATCTGGCGGCAAGAATGGCGATAGCAGTAGGGGGGGGGGTACTCGCCTCCTCTGCGATGATCAGTGCCGACGAAATTCGCCCGTCCGGTACCAATACTTATCAGAAGGTAACGGGTGATGGAGCCGAAGAGGATCGGAAGCATTGGGATAAGCTCTATAGCTCGCGAAACTATATTTTCGGAAAAGAGCCGGCACGCTTTATTGAAGAGCATATCGACTTACTCCCTCCTGGTAGGGGTCTTGATCTAGCAATGGGTGAGGGTCGGAATGCTGTTTACTTGGCAAAAAAGGGCTTTCAGGTAGACGGCGTTGATATTTCGGAGGTGGCATTAAAAAAGGCAAAGCGACTCGCTCGCGAAAACCGGGTATCGATTCATACACTCAGCGCAGATTTAGCGAGCTATTTGATTAATCCTGAGTCTTATACAGTGATCCTGAATATCGACTACCTTCAGCGCAATTTAATTCCGCAGATCAAACGAGGATTACGAAAAAAAGGGGTCGTTGTTTTTGAGAATTTGACTGAAGATCAGCTTAAAAATGCGGGCGGAAAAAATTTAAGACGAGACGCACTTCTTAGAAAAGGGGAGCTGAGGGAGTTTTTTAAAGACTTCGAGATTCTCGTCTATCGCGAGGTAAACGATGGAAAGTTTGCAAAAGCCAGCCTCATTGCCAGAAAACCGTGAGTTAATT
>CANJNU010000194.1 GCA_947475645.1 Bacteriovoracaceae bacterium
ACAGGATGATTGAGTCCGAGGTGGGGCCGCGTGGCGAGATGAAGTCTTACGGGGACGCCCTGGTTGATTTAGCAGCTGATGCGTCGCATACGACAGCAGCTACATCGAGGAAGCTCGGCAATTTTGTAAGTTTGCTTCAACGCTTAACCGCAGAGTCTTCCAAGCTTCTTCTCTCTGAACTCTATCACCTCATCTTAGATGAGACGGGGTATGTGCGTGATCTGCGTAAAGAGGGAACCGAGGAGGCTCTGGCTCGTGTCGAGAACTTAGAGGAACTGGATACGCTCTTTCTGGAGTTTGAAGAGGATTTCTTTGCAGCGCTTCCTCCCGAACTTTCTGAGGCGGATCGGAATACTAAGAAGGTTGATCTGTTGCCACTCTTTATTGAACAGAGCGCGTTAATGTCTGAAGGTGAGGCGAACAGCGCTGAGGTGAGCAGCGTAAAGATGATGACGCTGCACTCGTCAAAGGGCTTAGAGTTTCCGGTTGTCTTTATGGTGGGACTTGAAGAAGGATTATTTCCGTCAATAAAACCTTGGGAAGAGGCGGGCGAGGAGGAAGTCGAAGAGGAGAGACGGCTTTGTTATGTGGGAATGACGCGTGCGCGCGAGACCCTTTACATGATTTATGCCGCTACTCGTCGGATGTGGGGGAATTTCTCGCACAACGAGCCATCTCGATTCTTCGCCGAGATACCCAAAGAGTATTTAGATGTAAGAGATCTCAGTGGATACGCCAACCAGCAGCGCTCTGGTTATTCGCATGCAAGTGCAGCCGCTTCGACACCGATTAAAAAAAGTGACTTAGTGGGTCACAAAATTAATCATCCGGACTACGGACTGGGAACGATCCTTGCGGTTGAGGGAACAGGGGATGATCAGAAAGTGACGATCGAATTCAAAGGGAAGCAGCAGCGTAAATTTCTCAGGCGCTACTTGGCTGTTTACCTAGAAGGATCTGAATAATCCTCGCTTTCCAAAATGCAGTGTTTTGTCTAAACTCTAGAGTGATGCAAGACCCTGTGATGAAAGATTGGATCGAGAAGATTGCGGAATTGGCGCGCCTTGAGCTGTCGCCCGAAGAGTTGCGCTCTTATGAAATACAACTTTCTCAAATTTTGGAACATGTTCGTACGTTAGAATCCGTTCATGTAGACGAAGTGAAGCCACTCATTCATCCCATCGAGTTCCTCGATTCGATGAGGGACGATCAACTCCATTCGTTTCCACGAACGAATGAGGGGCTTTCGGCAGTAATGGATTCAGCACCTGAGCTCGTTCATCAAGGCTTTAAAGTGCCCGCTATTCTATCATGAATACCTATAAAACAGTTTCAGAGGCACATGATGCGCTCGATCGAGGAGAGTTAACCGTCGAAAAGTGGGTGGGGCAGACGATTGCGAGAGCTCAAAAAAGTGAGCTCAATGCATTTCTCCATTTTCCAACCGAAAGGGCCCTTGAAAAGGCGCGTGAGGCTGATCGCACTCAAGCGTTGAACGGTGGAAAAGTTCCTCGCCAAAAATTTCCACTTTTTGGAATCCCCTTGGCCGTTAAGGATAATTTAACGGTTGAGAATGTACGAACTACTTGTGCCTCGAGAGTCTTAGATAATTATATTCCACCCTACACCGCGACTGCAGTGGCTCGATTAGAGAGTGCCGGCGCGATTTGCTTTGCAAAAACGAATCTGGATGAATTCGCAATGGGTGGATCGAATGAAAACTCGGCGTATGGTGCCGTCATTCACCCTACTCATTCAGATCGTATTCCAGGCGGATCGAGTGGCGGCTCTGCTGCCGCCGTAGGTGGAGGTTTCTGCATTGCCGCTCTGGGTTCAGATACAGGTGGATCGATTCGACTTCCCGCGAGCTATTGCGGAATTGTTGGACTGAAGCCGTCTTATGGACGCATCAGTCGTTACGGCTTAGTGGCCTTCGCTTCGAGTTTAGACCAGGTGGGGCCCCTGACCACGAGCGTAGAAGATTCGGCGCTCTTGCTTGATCTCATGTCGGGACATGATCCAATGGACTCGACAAGCGCCCGCCTTCCCGCAACTCGTACCCTTGCAGCACTTAAGCAGCAGTGGTCATGGAAGGGGCTTTCTGTTGGGGTTCCCCGTCAGTTCTACGAGCCCGGCATTCAAAACGAGGTTCGTGTATCGATTCAAGCGGTGTTAGATCAGATTATGCAAGACGGCGGAAAAATAATTCCGGTCGACTTGCCCCATGTTAAGCATGCAGTGGCCGTTTATTATTTAATTGCTGTAAGTGAGGCATCCAGTAATTTATCTCGCTTCGACGGCGTTCGCTTTGGAGTGCGGCCACCTCAGGCTACAGAAGCGAATGATTTAAAGTCGTTCTATAAGTCTGTTCGATCGCAATTCGGACCCGAGGTAAAGCGACGCATTCTGCTGGGAACGTTCGCTCTCTCGGCCGGATATGTCGATCAATACTTTCACCGTGCGGCTCAGGTTCGTAGGCTGATTCAGCAAGATCTCACGAAGGCGTTCGAGTCTGTCGATTTAATTTTAGGGCCTGTCTCTACGACCACAGCGTTCCGTCGAGGAGAGAAGAGCCACAATCCTTTGTCGATGTACTTGAACGATCTCTTTACGATCCCCGCGAATTTAGCGGGTCTTCCGGGTATGAGTGTTCCTTGCGGCCACGATGCCGAAGGTTTGCCTATTGGTCTACAAATCATGGCGCCAATTTTTGAAGAAGAGAAACTTCTTCGAGCTGCAAACTGGGTTGAGAAAAGGGGCTATCCGGCATGAGTTACGAAGCTGTGATCGGACTCGAAGTGCACTGCCAGCTCTCAACCGAGTCGAAAATTTTCTGTGGTTGTCGGGCCCGACTCGACGAGGGAATGGCGTCGGGAGAGCTTGTTCCTAACTCCAACGTCTGCCCCGTTTGCGCCGGACATCCAGGTGCGCTTCCTGTTTTGAATCGTAAAGTGGTCGAGTATGCGATTAAGGCGGGTTTAGCGACGGATTGCAGGATCTCGGAACAAAGCGTATTTGCTCGAAAGAACTATTTCTATGCCGACCTTCCCAAGGGTTATCAGATCAGTCAGTTCGACCAGCCCATTTGCGTGGAGGGTCGGCTTGATGTCGAGGTTCCAGGAGCGGGTTCAAAATCGGTGCGAATTCAACGCATCCATATGGAAGAGGATGCCGGTAAGAATGTTCACTACTCCGGATACTCAGTTGTTGATTTAAATCGCGCCGGAGTTCCTCTTGTTGAAATTGTGAGCCATCCCGACATGTCGTCACCCGAGGAGGCGGGAGCTTACCTCAGAGCGCTTCACGCGATAGTCACGTCGATTGAAATCTGTGACGGCAATATGCAGAACGGAAATTTTCGATGCGACGCAAATGTAAGTGTGCGCCTGAAGGGTGAAACCAGGCTTGGCACACGAGTCGAGGTGAAGAACGTCAATTCGTTTCGCTTTATTGAGAAGGCGATCGACTTTGAGATTGCGCGCCAAATTGAAGTTGTCAAATCTGGGGGCCGCGTGATTCAAGAAACGCGCCTGTATGACTCTGCGCGCAACGCTACTTATACAATGCGCATTAAGGAAGAGGCCGAAGATTATCGGTATTTTGCCGATCCTGACCTTCCTGTAGTTCGCGTATCAAGCGAATGGATTGAGCGAGT
>CANJNU010000195.1 GCA_947475645.1 Bacteriovoracaceae bacterium
CTCTCCTCGAAATCTCACCAACCTCACACGTCAAGTTGCTATTAACGGCATTTTGGCAGTTGGAATGACTTATGTCATTCTGATCGGTGGAATCGACTTATCGATTGGTTCGGTCGTGGCGCTATCGGGAGTCGTTGCAGGCTTAGTGCAAGTCAACGCCGGACTAGCCCAGTGGGAAGGAACGTTGGGATGGCTTGGCACTGGACTGACCGTTCTGGCTGCGGTGAGTGTAGGCCTATTGAGCGGTATTTTTAATGGATTTATGATTACGCGGCATCGCATCGCCCCGTTTATTATCACTCTGGGAATGATGGTGATCGCTCGAGGAGTAGCGCTCATTCTCTCGCATGGCGCCGCAATTGCTCCTTTGGGAGAGCAGTTCAATAGTCTCGGGCAGGAGTATTTTCCGCCGCTCTTCTCTGCGGCATGTATCTCTGTCGTAGGAGTTATGGTGGCCTGGAAGAGTTCGGGCCGAACTCAGAAGATGACTGCTCTGGTTATTTCCGTCATCGCTGTGGTCACATTTTACGGATATCGCGGTTTACCTATTCCTGTTGTGGTTTTTGCTTTCTTGGGACTTGCGGGTGTTCTCGTTCTTCAGAAGACCCGCCTAGGTAGGTATGTCTTGGCAATGGGTGGTAACGCCGAGGCGGCCTGGCTAGCTGGAGTTCCTATTCAGTCGATCTCATGGGGGATCTATGTTTTTATGGGAGCACTGGCGGGCCTCTCGGGCGCGATTCTGGCTTCTCGCTTAAATGGTGCGCTTCCGACTTCGGGCGAACTGTTTGAGCTCGACGCCATAGCGGCAGTGGTGATTGGTGGCACGAGTCTTTTGGGTGGCGTAGGAACTGTGCAAGGCTCGATCTTGGGGGCCTTTTTTATTGGTATTCTCAATAATGGAATGAGCCTACTTGATGTTTCCGAATTTTATCAAAAAGTCATTAAAGGCGTGATCATTATCATGGCTGTCTGGTTCGATATGCGCCAAAACCAGAACGGCCGAACAAGAAGATAAGGCCGATAATTTCGCACGCCAGGTTGAATGGGTTTAAGGCGTGCGAAGCATGATCCGAGAGTCCACTGAACGTAGAGATTGAGAATCGGGGAAGATAGAGCGGATAAAGAAAAGCTACAAACGCCGCGGGCTCAGGCCGGGGAGAGCTTGAGAGTAGCCCCACCAGCACACCATCCGACAAGAGATCTAGAAAAAGGTGAGTTCCTATTCCCGCTGTGATGGCCACACACGAAGATGCGTACATACTCTTACGTGCTCTGAGAGCTTTGCTTACGAAGATCCACAAAAGCAAAAAGAGGCAGGTATGCCCTAGCGTACGAGTGCACGTGAACAGAGGAATGTTGTTGCCCGTTCTCTGTGTGATCCAAGAAAGCCCATAATAGACGGGCTTGTCGATCAGGTCAGGTAATAGGGTACCCACAAGAAGAGGAAAAAGAGGCAGATTCCGATTTACGGTAAGTGCGAGTCTCTTTCCTATTCCCAAGTGTCCAAAAAGAAGCATGATCGATCGATCTATTTCAATTGAGGTAAAACTTCAGTGACACGCCTTGCGATCGCTGCGCCCGAGATTCCGTAAAGATCATAGAGTTCTGCAGGCTCGCCACTCTGACCGAATAGATCTTGAACACCAAAGCGAACGAGTTTCGCCTGCGCCTTAAACGACGTCGCAAGTGCGTCTGCCACGCAACTTCCCAATCCGCCGATTACGGAGTGGTCTTCTACCGTAATAATAAGGCGAGCTTTTTGTGCAAGCTCTACCGTCATCTCATCGTCGAATGGCTTGAGAGAATGCGCGTTCCAAACGCTCATGGATACTCCCTGAGCAGCTAACAGCTTGGCAGCAGTAACAGCCTCGCCCACGCCCGCACCCGATGCGATAGCAATGACTTCGGGAGGAGTAGATGATGGAAGAACCTCGAGTAACTTTCCTGGTCGGAACGGAGTCTGTGCAGGATAGAGGTCGGGAAGGTTCTGTCGAGTAAGTCGAACGTAGGCTGGACCTTTCCAATCCTTCACCAAATATTCCATGAGAAGTTCGGTTTCCATCGCATCCATGGGTTGAAAAACACCCATTTGGGGAAGTGCGCGCATCAGTGCGATATCCTCAAGCCCCATTTGGCTATGGCCATCGTCCCCGATGCCCACCCCGGCATGGGTTCCAATCAGGCGAACATTGGCGTTCGAATAGGAAACCGACAGGCGGATTGTATCGTACCGTCCGGTGAGGAAACAGCCAAAGCTGCAGAGGAACGGAATTTTTCCAACAAAGGAGAGTCCCGCTGCAGTGCCGATCATGTTGGCTTCTGCGATACCCATTTCAAAGAAGCGATCTGGAAACTTTTTAGCAAAAATTTCAGATTTAGTGGACTTGGATAGGTCGGCATCCAAGACAACGATCTCTGGATATTGCTCTCCTAATTTTGCGAGACTTTCACCGAAAGCTTGGCGTGTGGCTTTAGACATGGATTGTTCCTGGATTTCTTAAGAAGTTTGACGAAGGGCTTGCATCGCCGTTTTAATTTCAGCTTGCGCGCGCAAATTCTCATCTGGCTTTGGCGCTACGCCATGCCATTCGATCTTTCCTTCCATAAAGGATACGCCTTTGCCTTTCACCGTATGTGCGAGAATAAAGACCGGTTTTTTACTTCCTGATTCGTAAGCCCTTCGAGTTTCGCCAAGCGCAGCAACGATCTCATTCATGTCATGTCCATTGATCTCAATCACATTCCAATTAAAGGCGCGCCATTTGTCTACAATGGGGGCCAGCGGCATCACCTTCTCGACGGGGCCGTCAATTTGTCCGCCGTTGCTATCAAGAATAACGACTAAATTCGAGAGTTCGAACTTGGGTGCCGAGAGGGCACATTCCCAAATTTGGCCTTCTTGCATTTCTCCGTCACCGATCATGCAATAGATCATCGACTGCTTGCCATTCATTCTCAGTCCTAGAGCCATCCCTTGGGCTACCGACATTCCCTGCCCCAGAGACCCGGTCGACGCTTCAACCATAGGAATTCGCATGCGATCGGGATGCCCTTGAAGGGGGCTTCCGGTTCGACGTAAGTTTTTAAGTTCAGACTCTGGAATAAAGCCTTTTTTGGCTAGAATTGCATAGAGTGCGGGCACAGCGTGGCCTTTTGATAGAATGAAGCGATCGCGATCAGTTTTGAGTTGGTCTGGAGAATCTACTCCTCGCATCTCCTTGAACCAGAGAGCCGTCAAAATATCGATTGTAGAGAGGCTTCCGCCTGGATGGCCCGACTTAGCTTCAGTCAGCATACCTAGGATTGAAAGTCTGAGCTCATTCGCTAGCAGGGAGAGGGCCTGAGGGGAAAGCGTATTGATCATGCCGGGTACCTTACCAGCAGCGTGAGAATGCCGGTCAGCATCATTTACTGTAACGCAGCGCATTTTATGTGCGAAATCAACGAGGTTTGATTGCTCAACCGAGCAATGCGTTGCTAAAATAGAGCTATGTTAAAGAAGGGATGGGTCCTTTCTGCGGTGGCTTGTGGAACTTTCATGGCCACGCTGGACTCCAGCATTGTAAATATTGCTCTCCCCACTCTTACCAAAGAGATGGGCCCCGACTTGCCCCGTGTAAAGTGGGTCGTCATCTCCTATTTATTGGGA
>CANJNU010000196.1 GCA_947475645.1 Bacteriovoracaceae bacterium
GATCGCCGAACTTGAAGAGCGTTGAGATTTAGACTGCAACTTCGTAAGTGATTCGCTGTGCACCCTAACATCGGTAACTTCTTGCAACAGAGCTCCATTCTGAACGAGCGAAGCTTGGCCTTGAACGATGTGAGCAAGTGCCCCAGCCCACTGCGGCTGAACGACTTCAATTACGACAGATGGATGATTTACAAGGCGATAGTGCATTCCTACCGAAAGGGAAACCCCAGGACCTACACCCATTAAGAGCTGATTTTTTTTGAGAATTGCATCAACCCTGCCTAGTCGAGGAAAATTATCGAGCTCGGTTAAGATGAAATCAAACGATTGGGTCATTGCTTCTTGGGTGGCCTTAAGCATTGCGTCACGGCGAGCTACAAGAAGTTCAATTGAGTAGCCCGATGAGTTTGCTGATGCTTGAGCAAAAAATCCGGTCGCGTCAGTCGAGATTCTTTTTGAGCGATGAATTCCCAATTCAGGCTGATCGAGTGTGACGAGTAATCGAAGCTCGCATCGATAACGAGAACTCTTCCACTGAAGGCCCCCAAATCCCCAACTGAGGGAATAGTTCTCGATAAGGTCGAGGCCCGCTCTCGATGCAAAGAGCCCGCTTCCAATCTCATCAAATTGATGGCCAAATGCACTGAGAGCAAACTCATTTATGTTCGTGCCTTCACCGCTATTATAGGGTGTTCTAAATCGTTCATTGAAGCCGTAAAAAGCCCGGTTTCCACGCGATCCAGTTTGGAAACTCAGCGCCTCGACCTTAATTTTTAATTGAGCTGACGGAACGACACTTCCCGGCCAGGCATAATTCGGGTCTTCTTGCAGGCTTAAAGAGGGCCCTACGAAGTCGGGTAAGTCAGCCACCACGAACTGATTAGAGTTTTGGAGCTGAGTAATAAGACGGGACACGTACTCGGATCCGAAATCTTTCCAAGTTCCGTCTGGGAGCTGAATGCGACCATTGCGAATTGATTCGACCTCGACCACTTTTTTGCCGGTGATCGGCAGGTTGGCCGATAGGGGCCGTTTTGCGAATCCCTGAGCACTGAGCGTGGGAAAAAAAACGATCAGAAGGGCGAGATGCCAATTATTTCGCAATTCGGCTTCCATTTTCCGAGGGTCGGACCATTACAGCGTCTCCCACTTTAACACCGCGACTACCGATCATTCGATCGATCTGAAGCGTGCTCGAGACAGGCTCTACGTCAAGGGTGTGGGCGTTCGCAACTGCTTGATAGAGCGAACAAGTATCTCCTTGTTCTTGCGACGCGTAGACCGTGAAAGATTGATTAGGAAGAAGGTGGGCGCGTGAACCCGCATCGATTACCAGGGTACCCTGTGATGCACTCACTTCTTTGACGTGGGCACTCCAACTGAGTTCGCTTAAGCGAGGAGACGAAGAGATTTCCTTCATCGCGTCGGTCATGATATTTCGAAGAACCTGACCGACGGGGGTTTGGTAAACAAATGAAGAAGAGGTATTTACCTCGGAGAAGTCGATATCGGCTGTGAGGTCGAAGCCCGTCGAGAACGAGCTGGCAGTAGTTGCTGCTACAGATGCACAACCTTTTGAAGTGCACTCCCAAATACTAAAGTCCATCGAGATGGTTCCAACTCGAACTTTCGTTTTCCCAGTAATGTGGGTAGTCGAGTTCCCTGCCTCGCCCGAAGGCGAATATCCGAAACTTAAACCCGCCTCGAACGCATTCAGTACAAAAGTGCTGACACCGCCACGAATCTCGATCCAAAAGCCACAGTCTTCGGAGGTGCTTTGATCGGTCGGGGCAAAGGCCGCCCCAGCCGTGACGGCTGATTGAAAAATGAGGTTAATATCGCTTGCGAAGTCAATTGATTGACCATTAGGAAGATGGAATGCCTGTGAACTGAGCGACTTAAGGCGAACTTTTCTGACGGGATTAGGAGTTGTGAAAACTTGACTGCCGGGCACACCACAGGAAGGTGGAACCGGAGACGTAGGCTTGGACCCAAAGCCATCCGATCGATTGGCTAGACCCATGAAGAGTATCAACCCCATGCCGAAATGCCGCAACTGTAAGAATCGCATAAAACACATCCGCTCCATAAAGAGCATTCGGTGTTTAGCTAGGCAATCTTGAGCGGGTAAAAATTTTCCTACTCCGCCACTAAAATGACTTCAATTCTACGGTTTCTTCCCCGTGCCCAATCGCTCTTCTGGGCTATGGAAGGTGGAATAAGTGGGTGAAAATGACTGAGCCCCGCTACGGAAATACGACGAGGGTCAATTTTGAATTTCTCAATCCAATATTTTGCCAGCCAGGCTGCGCGGCCAGCGCTCAGTTCCCAGTCACTGGCGTTCGCTGCAACTTCTTGTTCGTCCGTATATCCCTCGATTCGAATGGGGCGGTGCGTGGATGCAACTATCTTTCCGATTCGATTGAGCAACGGTTTAAAATCCGACTTGGGCTCAACCTCCCCCACTCCAAAAAAATCTTCAGCGGCAATTCTCAAAATTAAACCTTGTTGCGTTTGAATCATTTCGAGCTGATCAGGAAGCCCCGGACTTCCCGTCTCCGTTTCGAGTGTCTCTTGCATGAGCTCCTTAACTTGCTGAAGTTCTAAGTCCTTCAGTGCGGGAGTCGGCACGGGCGACGGAGACGGCTGAACAACTCCTCGGTTGGGAACAGTGACGCCAGAGACAGTGACGCCAAAGGCTTGTTTAATGCTCTCTACGGCTTGTTTAAACTTGGCGACATCTTGCAAAGAGAGCGCGTACATGACCACAAAAAATGCAAAAAGGAGAGTAATGAAATCAGCGTAAGACACGAGCCAGCGATCTGCGTGGCCTCCCTTTTTCACTTTCGCTTTTCTAAATGATGAGCCTTTTGATTTCGTACTCACTGGAGCTTTCTATGCTCTCTTTTTTCGAAGTGATTCATCTAAGAAAATCTCTAATTTCTCTTCGAGAAATGCGGGATTTACGCCTTCGTGTATGCCCATTACTCCCAGTTTTACCATTTCTCTGCGTAAGCTTTTTTGCGCTGATTTTCTTTTAAGCTTCGTTGCCCAGGGCAAAAAGAGAAGATTCGATGAGGCCACGCCATAAATGGTTGCTACGAACGCTACTGCAATGCCCCCACCGATCTTTGAAGGCTCATCGAGCGAGCGCATAACGTGAATCAGTCCCAAAACCGCACCGAGAATACCAATGGTGGGCGCGTATCCCCCTGCTCCTTCCCAAACCTGCGCGGCAGCTTCTTCTTCTTCCGCTCTTAAATAGGCCTCGCCTTCGAGAAGCTCTTCGATCGAAGCCGTGTCGAAGCCGTCCATGACATAGCCGACTGATCGCTTAAAGTCCGGATCTTGAATTGAGTCTCGGTATTGTTGAATGGCGAGGACGCCCTCCTTTCGGGCGATCTGGGCGATTGAACTAATCTCAGTAATGAGAGATCGGAAGTCACGATCTTGACTTATAAAAACTTCAGGTAAAAGGGCAACCGCACGCAACACCTCGTTGCCAGGAAAGGAAAGAAGAGTTGCTGCAAGGGTGCCACCCAGAACAATTAAAGCGGCGGTACCCACCGTAATGTCGCTTAATTGAAGCCCCTCGAGCCACGCGCCTCCAACAATCGCGAATGCAGCCAGTAGTGTGCCTAAAA
>CANJNU010000197.1 GCA_947475645.1 Bacteriovoracaceae bacterium
AAACGCAATTGGGGCTGTACCCGCACCTCAAGACTGCTTCCTCGTCATGCGCGGACTTAAAACCCTCCACCTTCGGATGGAACGCCACGCTCAAAATGCTTTGCAGATCGCTCAGTATTTAGAAAAACATCCAAAAATTGAACGCGTCATCTACCCTGGACTCGAAAGCCACCCTCAGCACGCCATCGCTAAAAAGCAAATGTCGGGCTTTGGCGGAATGATCACATTCTTCTTAAAAGGTGCACTTCCTGAGGCTCGTGCGTTTTTGGAAAAGGTTCGCATCTTTACTCTGGCCGAAAGCCTAGGTGGCGTCGAATCACTCATCGAACATCCGGCCATCATGACTCATGCAAGTATTCCCGCCGAAACTCGCAAACAGCTAGGCATTCATGACAACTTAGTTCGCGTCAGTTGCGGCGTCGAATCTGTAGAAGATCTTCTGGCAGATCTCTCGCAAGCTCTGGGCTAGGTTTTAGGTCAGCTTGTACAACCGTGCGTCCACTTCAAAGAGTGCCACGGTACAATCTTCGACCGGAAAGTCCTCGCCCTGCGGAATCTTCGACTTCACTTTAAATGCAAACTCATTCATCGTGTCACGGGGATCTCGATCACGAAACTGATTCAGTAGCTCTGCAACCTTCTCCGAGCCCCCCACCGACTTCAGAAATCCTTGCGAGATCAGTACGAGGCGCCCTCCGCCATCCATCTGAAGTTCGCCCTCCTTTTCCGCGCGCACGCCAATAGCGCGCACCAAAGGTCCGCCGTGAGACGGAAGCTCAGAATAGATCTGGCCCGGAGGCGCATAAAAAGCGCGCGACTCACCCAAGTTCACGTATCTAAAACGCAGTGTTTTTCTTGAGAAGTGACCGTAAAATAATGAAATCTGATCGCGATCCTGAAGTGCATGCAAAACTCCATCGCGAACCTTCCGAGCCGAGGTCACGCAGTTACGCACCTCCTCAAGCGATAGTCCTCCAACTAAGCGGGGCAGTGACTCCACCAGTAGCGACGAAAGTCGATAGGCAGAAGCATCAGTCAACACCAGAGCCACTTCGTTCCTGTCGCGCGACTCTCCCAGATCGATGTAATTTCCGCCTGGGCGGTTTCCAATCAAATAACGACTAAATATCTTAAATCCTTTGATCTGATCGAAACGAGTAGGAAGTTTCGATTTTTGCAGCGCCTCAACCTCCCCCAGTGTTGCTCGAAGTCCTACAATCAGTTCACGGTACCCCTCCAGTACTTTAAAACTCTCGCGCCATTCCACAATCTTTTGAAAGAGACGAAGTTTCGACAGCACTTCCAATGCCCGAAAGGGATAAACCAATACGTCGTCCACAATTCCTTCTGCTAGAGCACTGGGTACAATGTCGGTTTCACGCGCAATGAGAAAAACCGCACTGCCTCGCCGATCGATCCATTTCAGCGACTCCTCCCAACCTTTCACTTCAGAATCCACGAACCAAACCCTCTGAAAAACAGATGGCTCTTCAGCAGGAAGGGCTGACGAAATGCCCTCAACGTGAAAGTCGAACCACTGCGCCAGACAACGCTCCAGCTCACGAGCTATGGCAACCGCGCGCTTTGAATGGAGAGACAAAACAGTGGGTCGGATCTTCAACGCTGCAGACTGACCAGAATCAGTCCAGCTCTCCCGATTTGCTCCCATTCTAGAAACTCCTCGCTTGGAACTGCATCATGTAGCGTACATCCTGCTTTCCCCTATACTGGTTGGTCAGCTCCTCGCTGTACCATGCAACGCCCAATTCCCCAGTTTTTAGCCTCAGCGCTAGACCGAACGAAGGGTAGCCCGAGCCGTATCCTCCGCGAAGAAAGAGAAAATCCTTCACGCCTAACTCAGCTCCCAGTGCAATCCGGCCCATAACTGGAACATCTGAACGGTTAGACGCATCTTTATAAACTCCAACCAGTTGAGCATTTACGCCACCGCCCAACTTCGGACTTAAACTCACTGAAGCATCGTAGGTAGTATATTCGGTTGAAGGACTACCCGTCGATCCGTTTGCAACTGGCAAGATCGAGGGCATGCTATAATTTGTCGAAAATGCATTTCTCGCAACCAAGTTAAACGCTGGCAAATATGCAATAGGCAATGTGAACGCAAAGGCTGCGGTATGCGAAAGTCCTCCGCCCGACGCAATGGAATTATTGTATCCGGTTGCGCTCGCCGAGGCTACCGTCACTTCGCCTTCAGCCTTGTTCACCCATTGCAAGCCATAGCCAAAACGAATTACACCGTTCGCAAGGCGAACACTGTAAGCGGCTGCCGGAACAAGTAGATAACTACTTCGATAAGTAACCTGGTCCGCGCTATCTACCGAAGCATATTGTCGGCTCTGCGCAAGAAAACCGACTGCTATGCCGTTATAAACAATGCTTGGTGCGATTGCAAAACCGGCACCCTGAACAACATTAGGGTTTGCCTGAATGTTAGCCAAATTACCGCTCAAACTATAAACTTTATAAGAGTCAATTCCCAAACCACTTACAAACCCGGTGTCCGTCTGTAAGCTTAAATTAAGGGGTTCGGCTTGAAATTTCTTCGCTCGTTGTGTCGCGATCGGATTCACAAAAAGTGCTGTGGCACCATCCTCACCCAAGGGCAGAATAGCATCTCCCATGGCCGCAGCTCTGGCCGATAAAAATCGCGAACCGGGAATCGGCCCCTGGCCAGCCTTTGCATTCACTCCGGCCGTCCCTATCCAGGCAACTCCAACCCAAGCCAGAACTTTAAGTAACTCTTGTTTTCTCATTATCATGTAACACCCCAATCCTTCCACTCTTCACTTCTCGGAGAAAACATAACTTTTCCGAAGTAAATCAGATCGGAATACTCGGCGCAGAACCGTCAAGATTAAGACGAAAAATAATCTAAAATCATCCGAATAGATTTAATAAATCATGCTAAATTCGGAGGTCAGACCCCTATGGCGAAACGATCCATTCTTGTGATTGAACACCAAGTCGATATTCGTAGACGCGTGCTGAGCGCGATTCAATCGCCCTTGGCCGAGGAATACGAAATTTTAGAGGCAACGTCCTCGCTCGACGGACTTGAACTCGCGCGCCGGACCCTTCCGGTACTCATCATCCTGAATCCTCACCTTCCCGTTCTGAGTGGCTCAGATCTCTGTCGGTTACTTAAAAAAGACAAAAAAACAGAGAAGATTCTCATTATCTTCATTACCAAGAACAGCTTACCCTCCGATATCACGCAAGGCCTTCAGGTCGAAGCCGACGACTTCATCTCTCTTACCTGCGAGAGCGACGAGTTTACAGCACGCATCCAAGCAAAGCTTCGTAGTGCTCAAGGGTCGAGCGATGCCTCGATTCAAATTGGCGGTCTGGTTCTTCATCCTCAACATAGAGAAGCCGCTTATTCTGGAAAGAAAGCGAAGCTCACATCAACCGAGTATAAGATTCTTAATTGTCTGGCGGTCCACGAGGGAAGAGTGGTTACTCGCGAACAGATCCTCAATGAGGTTTGGAAGAATGATTTTGCCCAAGTCAGTTCACGCACCATTGACGTACACATTCGGGCACTGCGAAAGAAGTTACCTGCCCTTTCTAAATCCCTCACGTCAACCTACGGTGTGGGCTACTCAC
>CANJNU010000198.1 GCA_947475645.1 Bacteriovoracaceae bacterium
ATGGCCCCACGCCTTATTTTTGGGTGGTAGGAATTCTATTGCTGTGTGGTATCGGGCTCCCGCTTCCAGAGGATGTCGTTCTCTTTGCTGCTGGGTTACTTTCCTATTACGGAGTAACCGATGTGCGCTGGATGATATTCGTCGCATTTCTTTCCGTATTGGGCGGCGATGCCATGATCTTCTACTTAGGTAGCCATTTTGGCCCGCGTCTCACCAAAAAATGGCTTTTCCATAAGCTTTTGCCTGATGATCGGCTCGCTTCCGTTCGGAATCAATTTCGTAAAAAAGGGAATAAACTCATCTTTGCCGCTCGCTTTATGCCAGGACTTCGAGCGCCGATCTTTTTTTCTGCAGGCACACTTCGTCTCCCTTTTAGTGTATTTCTTTTTTATGATGGAGCTGCAGCGCTCATCAGTGTCCCGGCGATTATCGGCGCTGTTTACTTTTTTGGTGACGAGTTAGATAAAGTGGTACGCGTTATTCAAAGAGTGGAACATGGTTTGGCGCTGATTATTTTGGCAGCAATTTTGATGGTTCTCGCGAAATGGTACATTACACATCGAAAACTCAAAAAAACGATTTAAGCCGTAAGGTCAGAGCCTCGCTTTTCTTGGGCGTCTGGATTCTTGGCCTAGGTATTTCTTCGTTTTTGTCTGCTGAAGTCGTGCAGAATCGGACTGATCCGAAGACCATTTCTGATTGGTGCGTCGAGACCTCTTCAGCCGTCCGCGAATTAAACTGGAAGATCGACCCTTGCTCGGCAGCAGGCAAGTCGATTTCGTGGCGTTCGTTTGGAAAAAGCGTAAAAGGTCGGCCCCTTGTATTTGCCGAGTTCGGCAACCCACAAGCTCTTAACCGAACGTTAATTCTTTCGTCGGTGCATGGCGACGAAATTACGCCTGTTTATGTTGGTCTTCAGTTGATTTCCTGGCTAAGGGAACATCAGTCAATATTACTGAATGGCTATGTGGTCGTAGCACCCATGGTGAATCCCGACAGTTTTTTGGATAAACCGAGAAGTAGAACCAACTCTAACGGGGTAGATGTAAACCGAAATTTTGCCACATCGGATTGGCAGAATACGGCATTGCGACTTTGGAGAAAAAAGTATCGCGGCGATCCTCGGCGTTTTCCAGGCCAGCAACCGCGATCCGAGCCCGAGACGCTTTTTCAAGAAGAGTTGATTCGTTACGCGAAGCCTCAAAAGATTTTGTCGATTCATTCGCCTCTCAATCATCTTGACTACGATGGCCCTACGGCAATCACGCTTTCTCGGTTTCCGAGAGAGTATGTCAAAGAATGTTTGAATCTTCGGAAGCGCCTCAAAGCAGTTACAACGGGATTTTTTCCCGGTTCCTTAGGAAATTATGCGGGGCATGAATTGGGAATTCCTACGCTTACTTTAGAGCTGCCCTCGGCCGATGCGAAACAAGCTGAGAAGTATTGGAAGCAATTCAGTAAGGGAATTAAAACCATGATCGAGTTTTCGATGCCCGATTACGCGAAACTTCAACGATGAGCTGGAGGTGGGGGGCGCCCATTCTCTTGTTCTTTACACTTCTGCTCGTATCGGTTCATCTTGGACTTACTGACGATGAGGCCTACTATTGGGTTCTCGCTCAGAAGCCATCGTGGGGTTACGCTTATCATCCCCCCATGGTAGCCTGGTGGATTACGCTCTCGGAGCGGTTGCTTGGTATTTTTGGGTCAAGGGCAAGTGTAATCGCTGTTCGACTTCCTGCTGCGTTTCTGTGTGCTGGACTGATAGTCTTTTCCTTGAAGTGGCTAGAGGCAGCAGCGGGACGGGTTACGCGCTCTGCGGTGGTGCTTCTTTTAAGTTTTGGTGGAGTTTTCGCGTTTGGCTGGATGATGGTTCCCGATCTTCCTTTGTTCTTCTTTTGGGGGATACTCTTTGAGAGAACCTGGCGACGAACCCTGAGTGAGTCGACTGAGTTTCAATGGAGTGATGGCTGGGTTCTTGCTTTGGCGAGCGCCGGAATTCTACTCTCAAAATATTCAGGTGTCTTGGCCTTGGGTTCTGCGGGATTGTCGTTTCTGATTTTTGCACGAGGTCAGGCTCGCACCCGAGGCGTGATGGCTCTGGTTGTGGGGGGCATACTCGCAGCGATTCCCATACTTTGGTGGAATTCACATCATGGATGGGCGTCGCTTCTCTATCAGTTTAAAGAACGCCATGGCGAATTCACTTTCTCAGGTTCGAGATGGGCCCGCTATTGGGCAATTCAATCTTTACTTGCGGGCCCAGCGGTTTTCATTTTTTTCCTGCATCTTTGCTTTCGTCCGGTTCGAAATCGAGATCGTAACTTGGACTATGTTCTCGTATGGGCGCTTCCACCTGCGCTGGTGTTCTTCACGCAGGCCGCCTTTGCGGACTTCAAACCTCACTGGACCTTGGTAGTTTGGTGGCCCGTACTTCTGGGCTTAGCCTACGCAGAGGTGAAGGGATCGCTCGGTAGGCCTAGTAGGCCAGGCAGGCTCGATCGATGGGCTTCAGTACAAAGGATTTATGGCATCGCTTTGATGGCTGTAGTTTATTCGAGTTTGCAAGTGCCATGGATTTTTTGGGGCCTCTCACGCTTCACAGGTAAGTCTACAAACCCGCTAATGGATGTAACCAACGACCTTTACGGTTGGAGTGACCTGCCTCAACTTCTTAAAGACTCAGGGCTGCAAGGGCTCCCGGTAGTGGGCTCTCGTTATCAAACGGCGGCTCAGGCTAGCTTTGTACTGAGTGGGGCGGCAGAAAGCCGATCGGCAACCCTATTGCCCCGCGATTTAAAATCATTAGACGAGTGGCCCCATCTTTCGATCGTCGATAGTCAGGGCCCAAATTGGCCCAGCTTGGCTGCACCGTTGTTGTTCGTGGCCGATCAGCGCTATAGCGATGGCCCTGAATTTAAAGATGCTCAGTGCGAACTTCGACTGACCCACCAGGCGCTGCGCTGGGGGTTGCCGGCGAAAACTTTGAAGGTATGGAAGTGCGTTCCGTTCCGTCCTCAGGCTGGGTAAGTGGAATGGAGTCGGCCTTTGAGTCAAGAATGCGAAGGACGACCCGGCGATTTTTTAGAAGTGCCGCTTCATCGTAAGAACCAGACGGAGTTCGAGCCGCAGCCTTGGGGCGTGTATCGCCGTAGCCAATTGCCGTCAGTTTTCCTGGCTCAAAACCCTTGTCTGCAAAATAGCGGGTAACACGAGAGGCTCTAGCCGCCGAGAGCTCCCAATTTGTTGCGAATTGTGTGCCGCCAGTAATGGGGCGGCTGTCTGTGTGTCCTTCAACAACAATCTGATATCGCTTCGCCTCTTTCTTTTGGCGACTAAATAGATCGTCAATAATACGTGCTAAAATCTGTTGTCCTTTTGGAGCGATCTCGGCACTGAGGTTTTCGAATAGAACCAGGGACTGAAACATTACGGTTACTCCCGTACCTTCCACCTTTACAATGGTGTCTTTTTGAGTGCCGGTCTCCTCAATAATCTGGGTTACAAATTTAGCGAGCTCTTTAGAGGGCGATTTATAGTCGCCTCCAAATTGCTTCGACATCACTTCCTTTAGGTCCTCGTATTTCGGTTCATCGAGCCGAGCCATACTGAACAGCATAAT
>CANJNU010000199.1 GCA_947475645.1 Bacteriovoracaceae bacterium
CGTCTTTTAAGCGTTCGATCTCTTCGACTGTATTTACAACGACCTGAATTCCGCCCAGAATTTTTTTGGCTTCGATTTTGTATTTAATACGCGCCATTAAATAGGTTTTTCTGGGCGATCCATTGATCTTATACTCTTGATACTTATCGCGCGATTGCGTGTAGGCCCAGTCCGTCTCCATTCTACGACGAGTAAGGCGCTTCAACTCACCCGAGTCCACTTCGCTGGGATCGCGGTCGATGATTTTCACTTTGTGCATCGTCTCTTCTAATGCTTTCCAGACGAGATGAAAGTCGACCTCAAAAACACGCTCATGACCGAGCGCTGCATAGCTTTGCGACTGAACCGGAGGTACCCCAACCGACGAGCAGCCTAAGATGCAAGAAAATGCAGATATTACGACAATAGACGCTAAATTTTTCATAATGATTTTCATCCTTGGTCCCCTTGGGGCGGCCCCTGAAGTTCCAGTTCAGGGTCTACGGCGGTTTCACTCTTCAAAGCATCTTCTAACGCCGGTGCTAGCGCCGGTGCTAACGCCGGCGCCACTGAACCGTGAGGCTTCTTCTTGGCTGGGGCAACGTTCTTTACAGCCACTCTCTGCGGCTTACTTTTAATATCTAAGATCACTCTTGCGGGCTCTGACAATTCAAAAACCTCCACGGGGGCCGTCTGATTCAATTCTAAAGCGAACGTCCACGAGTCCTCTTCGACTTTAGGAAGAAGCACAACACTCTTCACAATGTGACTCTTCTTAAACGATGCAAATAGCTTCTGAACATCAAATCCTAGAATGGGCTTTCCTAGTACAGTAAAGATCACCCGCTTCTCCTCGGAATTCACAGCGAGTTGATAATAGGGTGGCCGCTCTAGTTTTGCTGATTCGCCGTTATGGTTCATCTCGAAGTCGATTACAATTCGTTCAAAATCTAGATTGGTTGCCCGGCGAATATCGCGAATGACTGGCGATACAATGGCACGGTCGCCCCCCACGAAAAGCCCGTCATGAATATAGGAGAGATTCTTCTTCGCATCCGCGACATGAATTTTCTCAGGTCGAATATCCGCCACTGCGCTGCCCATGCCCATCAAAACCAAAAACCACGCCGAGAGAAACTTTTTCATCGTCCTTTCAGCGTAGCGCTAGCAAATCACTCGCGCAAGCATCCGACTGGGGTCGAAAGGCTATTTTAGCGAGCCTGGGAATTCCCAGTAAGATTATCCAAGGAAAGAACCACCCGAACTGCTCTGCACTTGAAGCTCGTTGGTGTATTTTCCTTACAGTGCCACAAAAACCTACCGCTCCAGACCTGTCAGTTCCATGACGGGGAGGCGTTTCTGAAGGACTGACATAAGCCGCCTGACTTTCTGGAATACGGCACCTTGCATTGGACGGCAAAATCGCGCCCAGTGGAAGGGGCCCCTCAGCGACTGATTCAGTTAAGAGAACAAACGAGGAGGGATCAATCGTCGCACTCCCCATAGGGTTCAAGCCCGAGCTCACCGTAAACGCAGTCACTAAAACATCATAATCATCCAAAGGAAGGTCGGCCGCTGATAAAAGCGAATCCTGATTTACGAACCCCGATTCCCCCGTATACACAGAATCGAGAGCTACTGCGCTCGCCACTTGCATTCCGGTCCGTGCATTCAGTAATGCAAGCTGTGTTCGAATCGGTGAGAGCACGCTGGCACTCACACCATGAATTTCTAAGGCTCCCTGAATTTGATTTAAACGAAACTTACGAGACTGACCTCGATCCAACTGCGTAACCAGTCCCCCCAGCAATGGACTACCGCTTGGAATGGATGGAAAGTTCGAGTTACATCCCACTTGAATCGTCGGAACGACTGTTATTTTACCCTCTCCCAGCACAGCTATCATTTGTAGACTTTGGTGTAGACCCTGGTGTAGCCCCTGGCCGGCTCCTTCCAACAATACGGTCCGCGCAAATCGTTGCCCCGAGCCGCAGCCCCCTGATTCGACCAGCGAGAGTTCAGGCAGTGCCGAGGTCGCCGCAAAGAACGGCTCCACTAAAACTGAATAATCGCCCTCCTCCAGTGAATCTACGCGATACGTGCCGTTTGAGTCCGATACCGCGGTGGCGAGTACGGTTCCTCTGCGTCTTGAGATCAGCTGCACATTCGCGCCCGATACGCCCACAGAACCTGAAACTACGCGCCCAGAAACACCTCCTCGATGATGCAAATCGGAAGGATAAATTCCATGAATTCCTACTACTTCGTCGCACGATAAATGAGCCTGTTCGCGCGCCTCCATAAATAACATGGTCGATTGGCTGCCCCCACTATGCGAAAGTCCTAACGCGTGACCGAGCTCATGGGTAATCACATTTTCGATAAAAACAAAGTTTCCGCCTCCACTCGAAGTATCAGTGGCACGAGTCGTAAATCGATAAGTCGTATCGTTCAGTGCGATGTCAGTCTCTAGAATCTCACCGGTTCGAGTATCGTACCAAACTTGAGTTACGCCTAAGACGTTCGAAGCCAATTTCTCTTTTGAATGAGATACGAAATAAATACTCGAATGGCCGTTGTATTCGCTATTAGCTTCGAATTCGGAAGCATTCGTTCCAGACCAGAAGTCAAACGTAACCTGACCGCTCGAGGCGCTCTCCCAGCGACGCAGGCCTCTCACTACGGCCTGCGAGAATTCCCCGGCAGTGAGTCCAGATGAGTTCGTAGGATTTCCCACCAGCTCCAAGCGGGGCCGACCTTTCCAGCGAACGGCAATACCCTCACTCGACCGAGTGGGAGTGTAGGCATTCACTGCCGCACTCGCTAGAAGCCCTAAAACAAGCACCCTTGAACCCAGAAGTCGTCCCATCCGTAGACCTCATTGAGAGGGTCAGTCTCGTTACGCCGAACTTCATGTTCGAGCGCTCTGGGCCTTCAGGATTTTCTTTTACGGCCCCCGAGTACCGCGAATACCGCAAGTAAAAGGACTCCCAAGATCACCCCTAAGCCCACGACCCAAGAAAACGAGCCGCTTTCACGACCCGGTGTCTCTAAAGGTTGCAAGGTGGGTGCCGCTGTCAACTCTATGCGCGGAACCGGTACGACAGCCTCGGCCGTCGGTGAGGGCCTAACCTCTTGAACTAAAACAGACTTCTCGCTCATCTGCGGCTCCTTCGCCTGGGCTCGAATCAGACTTCGTAATCGCTGAAGCGACCAACGCTCATGAGGCTTTGCCGCCGAATGGGGGTCATTGTGGCCATGCTCCTGCTCGCTAGAACCCAATCCGGGACCACTTAAAAACAAGCTTCCATCGCTCTCGGCAGTTAAATTAAATTTTCCCATCATCATTCCCCAAACATCGTGAGATCCATCTGGGTTCGAATCCCCCAGCATGACCACCACGTCCTCGCCTGGGGCAAAGTCAGCGGTTCCAGACACGTGCATTCCCACGCCATCTTTCTCCCCGCCCAATTCCCTCACGGATAAATTCCCCTGAGTTCTTGTTGTCTTACCTTTTAAAATCTCAATCAGCTGCATCTCCCAATAGGTATAAATGCGCTTACTGGCCTCTCCGCTTGGACTCGACCAGTCCGTATAACTTCGCCCCATTCGCCCCCGAACAATCACGGGC